>NZ_JAVLAZ010000013.1:16653-20462 GCF_031581315.1 Thiohalophilus sp. | reverse complement strand
GCGTAATCTTCCAGCTGATCCGGCGGCATGTCGCCGGCGACCGCCACCGCCGCCACCAGATCGCTGCGGTGCAGCTCCCGCACCACCGGCGCTTCGGCGCGCACGGGCAGATCGGTAATGGCGTTGACCTCGGTGTCGATCTCGTTGAGAAAACGGATGGGATCGCCGCCCGCCTGCATGGTGGCGGTGGCACTGGCCAGGTTGTCCTGGGCCACGCAGATCAGCTCATCCAGATAGTCGACGCCCTTGATGGCATCGTGCAGCCGCCGGCAGACGGCGTCCTCCACATCGCCGGCGCTGGCGCCGCGATAGACCACCTCGACGCTTACCTCCACCGGCCGGTAATCGGGAAAGGTCTCGCGCTTGAGCGACGGCGCGGCGAACAGCCCCGCCGCCAGCAACACGATCAGCAGCAGGTTGGCCGCGGTGGGATGACCGGCGAACCAGCGAATCATGGGCTATTGCCCCGGGCGCGGGCCTGCAACCGCTGCTCCAGTGCACTATCGTGCTGCGGCTTGAGAGCCATCCCCTCGAGCGCCGGCACCGGATCGTCGACAATCACCCGATCGCCGGGCGAAAGCCCCTCGCTGATGATGGCCAGATCGTGTTGTTCGAAGGCCACGGTCACCGCCACCCGTTCCAGACGATCATCCTCACTGACCCGGTAGACCTCGCCGGCGTGCACGGCTGTGGCCGGGATCACCAGCTGCGGCGCCCGGCTCATCGCATTGAGCCGTACCTGCACATACATGCCCGGCTGCAGGGCCGGGCGATCGGGCGGTGCCACCTGGCCATAGGGTTCGTCGACGGTCACCACCACCCGCGCGGTGCGGGTCACCGGATCGAGCCCGCTGCTCACCCGGCTCACCCGCGCCGGCCAGCGAATATCTTCCGCGCCGGCGAGGCGTACCTGCGCCTCGATGACCGAGAAGTCGAGCCGCTCTTCAATAGCCAGGGCATCGGTCGGCGGCGCGGCGCGCAGTACGTTACCCATCAGCCGACGCAGCATGGGCAACGGGATATGGGTTTCGATCTCGGCCGCCTCGATGCTGTCGGCGCGAAACAGTTTCTGGCCGACGGCGGCATGCTGGTGCAGCTCGACCTCCACCTCGCCGAGGCGCAGATCGTAGGGTGCAACGAAGCGGGTGTCCGCCAGATCCTGACGAGCCTGTTCCAGCCGGGTTTCGGCCCGCGCCATCTGGGCCTTCAGGGTGTCGCGGCGGGTGGGCAGCAGCGCCAGCTGGTTTTCCAGCACGGCCACCGCCTGGCGCTGCGCCACCGTGGCGCGGCGCTGTTCATCGCGCTGCGAGCGCGAGATAGAGCCCTGTTTCACCAGTCGTTCGATCCGCGCCAGCTCCTGCTCGGCCAGATCCAGTCGCTCCTGCTCCAGCGCCAGCAGGCGCCCGGTATTCTGCTGTTCGGTGTCGAGCTGGGCCTGCTCGGCGGCCAGCGAGGCCAGTTCGGCTTCCACCTCGGCGATGGCCAGTTCATAGCGGCTTGGATCGAGCGCCAGCAATAACGTGCCCTCGCGCAGCAGATTACCGCTTTCCAGTTCCGGGTGACGCTCCACGACCCGCCCGGCCACATTGGCGCTGGCCTGCCAGGTTTCGGCGGCCCGGGTCACCCCGTGACCGCGTGCTTCCATCTCGAAGGCCAGCGGCTGCACCTCGATCACCGACAGGGTCGGCACCCGGTGGTCAACGTCCCCATGGCCCGGCGTCTGGCGATTGACCACCAGCAGCACCAGCAACGCAATCCCCACCCCCAGTCCGGCAAGCACCCATTTCGAGCGCTGCAGCATATTGAGTATTTTTTCTTTCATGGTGTCCCGCTCCGTTGTGCGGCAATCCCCTGACAATAGAGCCGGAATGCCCCCGGCGCCAGATCGCGGATCTGGCCCACCTCCCCGGCGATCAACGACTGCATCACCAGCCCCTGAATGGTGCCGATGAACTGGGTCGCCGCCGCCGCACTGTCCAGATCGGCCCGCAGCTCACCCCGGGCCCGGCCCTCCTCCAGCAGCGCTTCGAGCCGCTGGTGGTAGCGGGACATCAGGCCCTGCACCATACGCCGCGCCGGTGTCGGCCGGGCGTGCTGCAGCTGGCCCATCATCATGCGGGGCACGCCGGGGTGTTCGGTGATGAAATCGATATGCGCCATGAACATGGCCTCCAGTGTCGCCAGTGGCGTCACGGCCTGCTGCGCCGCCCGCTCCAGGCGCTGCATGACCCGTTCGGCCACCCATTCCACCACTGCCGTCCAGATCGCCTCCTTGCTGGGGAAATGACGAAACAGGGCGCCCTGGGTCACCTGCATGTATTTGGCGATGGAGGCGGTGGTGATCCGCGCCGGATCCTCCCTGCCGCACAGATCCACCACCGCGCGCACCGTCAGCTCTTTGCGCTCATCCGCCGGCAAGTGCCTGTTTTTGCTCACGCCACACCTCAAAAGATAGTAATCAATTACTATCTTAGATGATCCCGAAGAGGTTTCCAACCTGCACTGATCGGCGATCAACACAAAGACGGGCCGGTTTTGTGGCGGCAAAGACTATTTATAAGGTAGTTCGGCAGACGGGTATGCGGCGAACTGGTCAGCAAATACCGCCGCCTGCTGGCCCAGGCGCTCAACTAGTCAGCCCGATGTAATTAACGCGAAGGACGCAAGGCGCAAAGAACGCAAAGTTTTTTGTTAAAAACCATTCGATGTGCCCGGGTACCATCATCCCTGGACTGACCACCGAAACACTGAATCACCATAAAACACCGAACCAGTGAATTCAGTGTCTTCGGTGGTATTTTTTCAAATGCATTGGAAATAACGCGGAGGACGCGGAGACGCCGAGGCGCGGAGAAAACAATCTTTTGGATTTGAAATATTGAATTTTGAATGGGAGCCAGTTCTGAAATTCAGAATTTAAAATTCAACATTCAACATTATATCTCCGCGTCTTTGCGCCTCTGCGACCTCCGCGTTGATTTCCAGAGCCCCGGAAAAATGCCTCAGTTCGGCATTTTGCCGTTGAGGATCGCGGCGAGGCGTTTGGGGGGGACGAAGCCGGGGATGATCTTGCCGGTTTCCAAGACCAGCGCCGGCGTGCCGGAGATGCCCATGGTCTGACCGAGCTGGAACTGATCGGCGACAGGGTTATCGCAGGTTTTTTGCGGGATCGACTCGCCCTGCTTGGCCCGGGTCAGCGCGCCCTGCCGATCGTCGGCACACCAGGCGGAAACGGCTTTCTGATAGGACTCGGAATTGAGACCGGCGCGCGGATAGGCCATGTAACGAATCCGGATGCCGGCCTCGTTATAGGCGCCCACGGACTCATGCAGTTTACGACAGTAACCGCAATCGATATCGGTAAACACAGTGACGGTATGTTCGGCATCTTTCGAACCGAAGACGATCATCGACTCCTCGCCCATCCCTTCGATGGCCGCGTTAATCGCCTGGTTACGGTATTCATCGGTCAGGTTACGCCGCTCGGCCATGTCGATTACACTGCCGTCCACCACATAACGGGCATCGCCGGACATATAGAATACCTGCGGTGGGATCGTGACCCGGTAAAGTCCCTTGATCGGCGACGCCTCGACATTCTCGGCTTTGACATCCTCGAAGCGATCCATGATGGCCTGACGGGCCTGATCGAGTTCATCGGCACCGGCCGGGGTAAACAGCCCCAGCAGGGCCGTAATAACAACAAAACGGGAAAAAAACGACATGGGAATGACTACCAGTAAAAGTGTGGATAACGCGTGAAAGTATACCCGATTCACGCCCGACTGTGGCTTATGTGATGCCCGAAA
>NZ_JAVLAZ010000013.1:0-16553 GCF_031581315.1 Thiohalophilus sp. | reverse complement strand
ATGTGGGTATAGATCTGGGTGGTGGACAGATCGCTGTGGCCGAGCAGCATTTGCACCACGCGCAGGTCAGCGCCGTGGTTGAGCAGGTGGGTGGCGAAGGCATGGCGCAGGGTATGGGGCGAGAGCGGTTTGTCGATGCCGGCGCGGCGTGCGTAGTCCTTGATCAGATGCCAGAAGGTCTGGCGGGTCATCGGCTGACGGCGGTTACTGAGGAACACAGCTTCCGCCGCCTGGCCATCGAGCACCGCCGGGCGCACCTCCTGCACATAGCGTTGCAACCAGCCCAGCGCCTCTTCACCCAGCGGGACCAGACGTTCCTTGTCGCCTTTGCCGCTGATCCGCACCACACCCTGCTGACGGTTGAACTGTCCCATGCGCAGATTGACCAGTTCGGAAACCCGCAGGCCGGTGGCGTACAGCACCTCCAGCATGCAGCGATCCCGCAGCCCCTTGTGGGTCTCGATATCCGGCGCCAGCAGTAACGCCTCAACATCGCTTTCGCTCAGACTTTTGGGCAACGGCCGTCCCAGCCGGGGCGCCTCGATCAGGGCGGTGGGATCCTCGCTGATCTGTTGTTCGCGACGCAGCCAGGCGTAGAAACGGCGCAGGCTGGAAAGCAGTCGGGCAGTACTGCGTGGACTACCACGTTGCTCGAGCCGTTGAGCGAGATAGCCCTGGATCTGCTCACGGCGTACATCGCGCAGCGAGGCACGTCCCTCGTGATTCAGCCACTGGCCGAACTGGCTGAGATCCGAGCGATAGGCGGAGAGCGTGTTTTCGCTCAGGCCCCGTTCCATCCAGAGGGCATCAAGAAACTGTTCGATCAGAACCTGCGATTCACTCATGCCGGCAACGTCACACCCTCGTGCCGCAGCAACCAGCGTTTGAGCTCGATCCGCGGACCGGCGGTCTTGCCGGCGAAGCCGCCAATGCCCGTTTTGGCCACCACGCGATGGCAGGGAATATAAATCGGGATCGGATTCTGTCGGCAGGCATTGCCCACCGCCTGGGCGCAGCCTCCCACCTCCCCGGCCAGCTCGCCATAGGTCCGGACACGGCCCACCGGAATCGCGCGCAAAGCCTGCCACACCCGCTGTTGAAAATCGCTGCCGCCAAAATGCAGCGGCCAACGCAGGGGCGCCGCCGCATCGTCAAAATAGGTGGCCAGTTCGTGTGCAATACGCTTTTCACTGGCAGTGGTCGCAGTGGGTAATCCCGGTTGCGGTATGGTGCGCAAGTCGATATCGGTGATGCAATCCTCCGACAGGCTCACCACCAGCGCGCCCGGCGCAATGCGAATCTGAAAACGGGATGGGTTCATTTAGGTAAATACCCGAATTTACTCTGCGGTCTGTAAACCGTATTCTGTCAGGGTCAGGGAATCGCTATCCGCCTGATGATGTGTTTCAACTATAGTGCAGGAGTTCCCAAGATGAAACCGCGAGCGTTGTTTGCCTTGCTTGTTCCACTGTTGATGGCCCCGCCATTGTGGGCCGAAGACGAAGAAGACAAGTCAGAAACAAAAGAACAGGCGGCACCGGTCGTGTATACCGCCATGCAACCGGCCCTGGTGGTCAATGTGAACGATAACGGACGGGTTCGGCATATGCAGGTGAGCGTCCAGCTGAAACTTAAAAACAAAAACATGGAGCAGTATATCCAGCAGTATAACCCGGCCCTGCGGCATGAGCTGGTCATGTTGCTCAGCGATCAGCCGGTCAAGAAACTTACCTCTGCCCAGGGCAAGATTGCCTTGCGCGATGAGGCCTTGTCCGCTCTGCAAAATGTGATGGAAGAGCATATCCAGGTGCCGGCCATTGAAGCGGTTTATTTCACCGAAATGGTCATCCAGTAACGGCGATTGATTATGTCCAGACATACCCTCTTTGCAATCATACCGGGCCTGTTATTGTTTTTGGCAGCCGGCCATGTCCCGGCACAGATGTACAAATACCAGGATGAAAACGGTGTCTGGCATTTCAGTGACAGCCCGCCGCCAAGCGACCAGCGTCGCCGGCATCCGTCGCAGGAAGGACCGTCGTCGAGTAATAAAAAGCAGGTGATTATTCACCAACAGGGCAAGGACGACGCGCCGATCTTCGAGGCCAGTAACACTCTGCCCATGCCTATACAACTGGAGTTCTCGGCCACTCAGATGAAGAACATGCGGGCCGTCCCCCCGTTGCCGTTGCGCAAAGTGATCCCCGCCGGCAGCCGCGAGCCACTAACCCGCTTTGAAAAGATCGATCCGGACGCGCCCTGGGGTTACACTTATCGTACCCGCTTTATCCCGGGCGATCCGGCTGCCGAGCATCTGACCGGCAAACCCTATCTGCCGCCGTTTTCATCCCACAAGGAATTCAGCATCGCCCAGGCGTTCAACGGCGAAACCAGCCATAACGCCCACGCCCTGACCCGCTATGCCATCGATATTCCCATGCCGGCGGACAGTACGGTGCATGCCGCCCGCAGCGGGACCGTGGTGGAAATGCAAACCGGCAAACTGTCGCCCAAACGGCGCCGGAAGACTTTCTATGTGCGGATTCTGCATCGCGACGGCACCTTCGGGCTGTATGCCCATCTGCTACCCGATTCGGTCAAGCTGTTCACGGGGATGACCATCAATCGTGGCCAGGTCATCGGACGACTCGGATCCGGGGCGGAGGAAAGTTCGCCGCACCTGCATTTTGCGGTACAGAAAAACGTCGGCATGCAACTGGAATCGATCCCGTTCGAATTCACTTCGCTGGAGGGGATACCGCAGACGCCTAAAACGGGCTTGTTGCTGCGTCATCCTCTGTGACGGCGGCCGACTGTTCGCCGCTGCGGCCGCCTTCGAGCAACCAGATCTTCTGTAATTCCTGACGCAGGGCCGCGCGACGGCTCTTGTCCTCGGTCACGCGCAGCAGATGATTGAACAGCGCCCGCGCATCCGCATACAACCCGGCCCGCGCGAGTGCCACGCCGGCCTGATAACGGGCCGTCTGGGCCCAGGGGTCCATCGCCTCGGGACCGATCAGCATGGCGGATTTCAAATAGAGCCGCGCCGCTTCGGCATACTGCTCGCGGGATTCGCGGGAATTGGCCATCCAGTAATACAGCTCGCGCTTGCGTTTGGTATCGACGGTCAATGCCTGCAGGGCGCCAAACAGATCCAGGGCCGCTGCATGCGCGCCGGCGGTCTGCATATCGAACACCACCTGTAACACCTGATCCAGTCGCTGCGCCTGACCCGGTTTTAATTCCTCCAGCACCTGGTGCAGGGTTTGCTGTCCCTGTTCCAGCTCGCCCCCGAGCACCAGAATCCGTGCCCGGCGCAATTGCCAGATGAACGCTTCCTCGCCTTCGGGGATCTGCTCGATGCTGGCCATCAGTTTCGAGGCGCGGTCGATCTCCTGACGTGCCAGCGCGATATCCACCAGTTCCAGACGGGCTGCCAGCGGAATATCGGCAGGTTCTTTGAACTGCTTGCCCTCGAGAAACAGGGCTTCGACCAGGGCCGCACCGCGACTGCGCTGACGGAGCATCCCGATAAACGCTTTGGCCGCCCGCTCGCGACTGGCCGCCGATTGCCCCTTGAACATCAACAGGGCGTAATAGGCGCGCGCCCGTACCGGCTGGCGGGCCTGCGCCGCCTCGGCGGCCTCGAACCACGGCCCGTCATCGCCGATCAGAAACTGCTGCTGATTACCAAGAAAGGTGGCCAGATCCACATAGGCATTCCACAGGCTGTCGGCGTTGTACTCGAACAGGCCGGCAGGCAACGGCCGTGCGGCCTGCGCCGCCAGCACGTGCTCCAGCGCATTGGCGGCGGTCAGTCGATCGCCGCTGCGCCGGGCGGCCTCGGCGATCACCGCCCACAGATGATGGCGATCCTCGGCCTCAACCCACTTGCCGCGCAGGTGGCGCAACCCGGCCTGCATCACTTTGTTGGCCGGGCGGCTGCCACTGCGCAATTGCGCCAGCAGCACCAGCATGCCGGCCTCGGTATCCTGTTCGTCCGCCAGCAGTTCGGGAACCGCCTCAGGATGGCCGCTCATCAACAGAATCCGCGCCATTAGCAACCGGTCATGGCGGCTTTGCGGCGGATAATCCTGATAGAACTCCCGACTGGCCTGATAGGCATCCTCCGCCAGCCCCAGACGGACATAACTGATCATCACCAGCTCACGCCAGCGCCGGCGCCATTGCGGATCCACTGCGCCCTCGCTCGACCAGATCAGATCGCGTAACACGGACAGGGCACGGCGGGGTTCATCGAGTTTTAAAAAGGCATTGGCCCGCTCGGTCATGGCCCAGCGCACGGCCTGTTCGGGCATGTTGCGGGGAAAGCCGGTGAGGCGTGAGGCCAGTCGCTGCCACTGACCGCTCTCGCGATAGATGCGCACCCGCTCGCGCTCCAGCGCCAGCCATTCGCTCTGTTCGGAAGGGATCGTGGGCTGGCGTTCGTCCAGCAGGTGCACCGCCAGGGTCGCGGCGCCGCTGTCAGCCAGGGCGCGGATTTCATCCAGGGTCTCATCGGCCGTTGCCAGGCCGGTTATCGCTAACAACAGGGCGAACAACGCCGGGCGCCGGAACCAAAAAACGGGTAGCCCGCGAGGGCTACCCGTTCTGGTGTTCACCGGTTTGCGGTCGTTCGACCGGGCTGCCATGCCGGACAAGCTTATTTGTTGGTCAGCTTTTCCTTGATGCGCGCGGACTTGCCGGAACGTTCGCGCAGATAATACAGCTTGGCACGACGTACATCACCGCGGCGCTTGACCTGAACTTCGGCCAGGGTCGGGCTGTAAACCTGGAAGACACGCTCGACACCTTCACCGTAGGAAACCTTGCGCACGGTGAATGAAGAATTGAGACCGCGGTTACGTCGGGCGATGACCACGCCTTCATAGGCCTGCAAACGTTCGCGATTACCTTCTTTTACCTTGACCTGAACCACAACGGTGTCGCCGGGACCGAACTCCGGGATCGTCTTGTTCATCTGTTCCGCGTTTAACTGGTCGATAATGTTGCTCATGCTCGTCGCTCCCAAGCTCGTGCCTCGTTATTCAATCTCATGCTCGCGAATAAATTCCGCGAGCAAAGTCTGTTTGTCCTCATCCAGTTCGAGCGTCTCGAGTAAATCGGGACGCCGCAGCCAGGTTCTGCCCAGTGCCTGTTTGAGTCGCCAGCGCTCGATGGCCTTGTGATCGCCACTGAGCAATACCGGCGGGACTTGCCTGCCTTCTATCGCCTCCGGCCGGGTAAACTGCGGAAAATCCAGCAGCCCGTCCGAAAAAGAATCCTGTTGTGCCGAATCCTCGTGCCCCAGCGCGTCCGGCACCAGACGGGTCAGCCCGTCCATCATCACCATCGCCGCCAGTTCGCCACCACTGAGAACGTAATCCCCGATGGACCACTCCTCGTCGACCTCGGCTTCAATCAACCGCTCGTCGATCCCTTCGTAGCGGCCGCACACCAGTATCAGGTGCGACTGGCGCGATAACTGTTCGAGCCCGGCCTGATCCAGCCTGCGTCCCTGCGGCGACAGGTAGATTACCCGGCTTTGCCCGTTGTCACTGCCGCGTGCGTCACGAATCGCCTCGCGCAGGGGCTCGACCATCATCACCATCCCCGGGCCACCGCCGTAGGGCCGATCATCGACCGTCTGATAATTGTCGCTCGTATAGTCGCGCGGGTTGTAAAACCCGACCTCCACCAGACCGCGGTTCAGGGCCCGTCCGGTGATACCGTTTTCAGTGACCGCGCTGAACATCTGTGGAAACAGCGTGATGAAATCAAAGCGCATGTCACTTAACCTTCATGCCGTCGCCGGCATGAATCAAAATTCCGGATCCCAGTCGACGCGAATCACGCCTTCCTGTAAATCCACCTGTTTGATCACCTGTTCGCGGATAAACGGGATCAAACGTTCCTGCTTGCCATCGGTGTCGGTCTGCTCGACCACCAGAACGTCATTGGCGCCAGTTTCCATCAGGTTCGTCACCTGGCCCAGATCCACATCCACCAGGTTGATGACCTGCAATCCCAGCAGGTCACGCCAGTAATAATCCCCCTCGACCAGCGCCGGCAGTTGCTGGCGGGTGACGGCAATCTCGCGGCCCACCAGGGCCGCCGCGCTGTCGCGATCCGGGCACTGCTCCAGCTGCGCAATCAGGGTCTTGCCGTGTTGCTTGCCCTGCACCACTTGGTAGGGCAACCATTCACCGCCGCTGTACAGATACCACGGCGAATAGTTCAGAATGTTGTTCCGGGGTTCGGTGTGGGAATAGACCTTCACCCACCCCTGGACACCAAACAGGCCACTGATATGCCCCAACACAATCATGTTATCGGCATGCTGCATGGCCTGTGGCGTCCTCCGCCCGCCGATCGGGTCAGGCGGTAGAGCGGCGATTTATGCCGCTCTCTTTTCCTGTTCCTTGACCAGTTTACTGACCCGCTCGGAGGCCTGTGCCCCCTTGCTCAGCCAGTGCGAGATCCGTTCGTTGTCCAGATTCAGACGCACTTCATTACCGGTGGCGACCGGGTTAAAGAACCCCAGGCGTTCGATATAGCTGCCGTCCCGGCGGTTACGGGAATCCGTGACCACGATATGGTAGAAAGGACGCTTTTTGGCGCCAGCGCGCGCCAGACGTATGGTTACCATCGCGAGTTATAACCTCTTGAACCAAATAAATTGAGGCCGTCTCGACCTGAAGCCGGACAGCCTTCCCGAAAGAGTGGGGCATTGTACTGAAAATGGCGGAAAAGTGAAGGGCTTAGAGCCATTTTGCGGGGAAAATTTAACCTCCCGCCCCCGTAGAGGAAGATCAGCAAGCGATGTCCCCGGGGAATCACCAAAAAGATCCGCCTGTAGGAGCCACCCCCCCTCGGCGATTGCACCCTCAACGATCGCGTCATCCTTAACCACTCGGCCAGAGGGCGGGGCCTTCCACAGCCTGCATCCGCTGACCGCCAACACCTGCCGGGCGAAAAACCATCCTAACTTACTGTTTTAATACTATATTTTTAGTGGTTTCAGCACGAAACCGTGCCAACTACATCAGGCCCGGCGGCAGGTTGCCGCCGCCCTTGAGGCCGCGCATCATCTTGGCCATGCCGCCGCCTTTCATTTTCTTCATCATCTTCTGCATCTGGGTAAACTGCTTGAGCAGGCGATTGACATCCTGGATCTGGGTGCCGGAACCACCGGCGATGCGCCGCTTGCGCGAGCCTTTAATAAGGTCAGGCTTGCGCCGCTCCGCGGGGGTCATGGAGCGGATAATCGCCTCCATACGCTTCACCTGCTGCTCACCGGCCGCCGCATCCAGCGCCCCCTGGGGCACATTGGGCATGCCGGGCAGCTTGTCCATCAGGCTGGCCACCCCGCCCATTTTTTTCATCTGCTGGAACTGGGCGAGGAAATCCTCCAGATCGAAGCCTTTGCCCTTTTTGAGCTTGGCCGCCATCTTCTCGGCCTCGTCCACGTCGATCTTGCCCTGCGCTTCCTCGACCAGGCTGACCACATCGCCCATGCCCAGGATGCGCGAGGCAACCCGGTCGGGATGAAACGGCTCCAGTGCCGTGGTTTTCTCGCCGGTGCCGAGGAATTTGATCGGCTTGCCGGTGATCTGGCGAATCGACAGTGCCGCGCCGCCGCGGGCATCGCCGTCGGTCTTGGTCAGGATCACACCGGTCAGCGGCAGCGCGTCATGGAAAACGCGGGCGGTATTGGCCGCGTCCTGGCCGGTCATGCTGTCGACCACGAACAGGGTCTCGACGGGATCGACCGTCTCGTGCAGGCGGCGCACCTCGTCCATCATGGTCTCGTCAATATGCAGCCGGCCGGCGGTATCAACGATCAGCACATCTTTATGCTGCAGCTTCGCCTGCTCCAGCGCCCGCCGGGCGATCTCGACCGGGTCCTCGTCGCTGGTGCTGGGGCAGAAGCTGGCCTCGACCTGACCGGCCACGGTTTCGAGCTGATCGATGGCCGCCGGCCGATAAATATCGGTACTGACCAGCATGACCGATTTTTTCCGGTTCTCCTGCAGCCAGCGGGCCAGTTTGCCGGCGCTGGTGGTCTTGCCCGAGCCCTGCAGCCCCGCCAGCAGGATCACCGCCGGCGGCGTGACGCTCAGATCCAGTCCGTCATTGGCCTCGCCCATCAGCGCCACCAGCTCGTCGTTGACGATCTTGATCAGCGCCTGGCCGGGCGTCAGGCTCTTGAGGACTTCCTCGCCGAGGGCCTTCTCCCGCACATGGTCGACAAACTCCTTGACCACCGGCAGCGCCACGTCGGCTTCCAGCAGGGCCATGCGCACCTCGCGCAGGGTCTCCTTGATATTATCCTCGGTCAGTCGGCCGACCCCGCGCAGGTTGCGGACCGTCTGGCCGAGGCGTTCGCTCAAACCATCAAACATGTTGCCTCACTTGGAAATCCAGTCGACCGCCACACTCGGCGATCCGGGACATTATAACGTGAAACGGGCCCCGGCCGAGAGTCGGTTGACCGAATGCGTGGTGATGGCGCGGGCGCATTCGGCGAAAATCTCGCCCTCGCCGCCCGGCTTGTTGTGAGTGATATAGACTTCGGGCTGATGGGTCAGCTTGGCAATGTCCTCCGCCAGCAACGCGGGGCAGTAATGACCGGCGCGCCGGCAGATATCGATATCGTCATCCGCGAAGGCGGCCTCGACGATGAGCAGATCCAGTCGCTCCAGCTGGTTGAGCCGGGCCCAGAAGGTATCGTTGGTGGTGGTGTCCCCGCTGAAGGCAAATACCTGCTGGCTGTTGCGCACGATATAACCAACCCCGGGAACCACATGATTGACCGGCACCATTTCAAACTGGACATTGCGTATCTGGCGGGTTTCGCCCGGCTGCATCGGCTGGTAGCGCAGCACGGGCCGATCCGGATGCGGCAGCGCGGCAAAATCGGGCCAGATCACGTTGTTGAAAATGTGCGTGCGCAGCGCGTCGATGGTCACTTGCTGGGCATGGATGGTAATCGGTTCATGCAGATGTTCGAACACGCTGTCCACCAGCAGGGGAATGCTGGCGATATGATCCAGATGCGAATGAGTCAGGAAAATATGGCGCAGACCCGCCATTTGTTCCAGGGTCAGATCGCCCACACCGGTGCCGGCATCGATCAGAATATCCTCATCGATCATCATTGTGGTGGTGCGCAAACCGTTGCCGACACCGCCGCTGCATCCCAGAACCTGCAGTTCCATCTAACCTGTCACTCCGCCTGACTGAATCATACTTATTAACCTGCAATTGCGATCTCAAATAGTGCCATGCCCGGACAAATCAAAATGCTACCAGAGTCACAAGTCTAAGACCTTGATAATGTTTCGCTTTATCCCGGAACCGGCCATGAACGGAACTAGACGGTCAACACGGCGCAAACATTCCCTCCATCGCGCGGCGCGGCACTTCCTTCGCCGATCGAGCTGTGCGATGATTCACGCGTGATGAATTCCCTTGCTCTGAATCTGTTGCTCCCCGCCTTGGCCGCGATTCTGCTGTATCTGCTGGCCGGCGCTTTGCTATGGCGACGCCTGGTCAGCGGCACACCGGCCACGCCCGCAACCCGTTTGCGTCTGCTGGCACCGGGGCTGATCGCCGTGGTGCTGCATGGCGTACTACTGTGGCAGGTGCTGTTTACCCCGTCGGGGGTGGATGTCGGCTTTTATACCATCTTTACCCTGGTGGGCTGGCTGGCCGCGCTGTTACTGCTGCTGTCGGCGCTCTCACGCCCGGTGGAATCGCTGGGCATTGTGGTGCTACCGTTTACCGCTATCACGATCCTGCTGCGCCTGCTCAGCGACGAGCACAACATCCTGAGCCGGGATCTGGCCACGGGACTGGAATTTCATATCCTCGTCTCGATCCTCGCCTACAGTCTGCTGAGTATCGCGGTGGTGCAGGCGATCCTGCTCTATTTCCAGGATGCCCATCTGCACAACAAGCAGCCCGGCGGTATCGTGCGCGCCTTGCCGCCGCTGGAGACCATGGAGACCATGCTGTTCCAGATGATCGGTCTGGGCTTTATTGTACTGAGCGTTTCGCTGTTCAGCGGCGGACTCTATCTGGAGGACATTCTCGCCCAGCACCTGGTGCACAAGACCGTGCTGTCGATCATCGCCTGGATCCTGTTCGGTATTCTGTTGTGGGGGCGGGTTCAGTTCGGCTGGCGTGGCCGCGTGGCCATCCGCTGGACCATTGCCGCCTTCATTGCCCTGATGCTGGCCTACTTCGGCAGCAAATTCGTGATCGAACTGGTTCTGCATCGCTAGCCGCCACCGACGGTTAGCCTTGACAGTGCCGGTGATGTCCTTCGTAATTCATTTTCCCTACAGGCAGCAAGAGGCTTTGCGTTCTTGAACGAATTACCCCTAGGTATGCTCATCGGCATACTCGTCTTCCTGTTGATTGCGTCGGGGTTTTTCTCCGGCTCCGAAACGGGGCTGATGAGTCTCAACCGCTATCGCCTGCGCAACCTCTCTGAAAAAAAACACAAGGGCGCGCTAAAGGCGGAACGCCTGCTGACCCGGCCCGATCGCCTGATCGGCGTCATCCTGCTGGGCAACAACTTCGTCAACATTCTGGCCTCGGCCATCGCCACGCTGATCGGTATCCGTCTGTTCGGCGAGTCCGGCATCTGGTTCGCCACCATCGCCCTGACCATCATTGTGCTGATCTTCTCCGAGGTCACGCCCAAAACCCTGGCCGCCTTTAACCCGGAACGTTATGCCTTGCCCGCCTCCTATGTGCTGGCCCCGCTGCTGAAGATTTTTTACCCGCTGGTCTGGTTGATCACACGCCTCTCCAACGGCCTGCTCTGGGTGTTCGGGATCCGGCTCGATGAAGCCGGCCGCATGACTCTTAGCAGCGAGGAACTGCGCGTGGTGGTCAGTGAGGCCGGCAGTATGATCCCCCAGCGCCACCAGGAGATGCTGCTCAGTATTCTGGATCTGGAGAAGGTCAGCGTCGACGACATTATGGTACCGCGCAACGAAATTGCCGGCATCGATCTGGCCGACGACTGGGAAGCGATCGCCAAGCAGCTCACCGAAAGTCAGCACACCCGCATGCCGGTCTACGAGGGCGATATCGATCATGTGGTCGGTATGGTCCATCTGCGTCGTGCCGTGCGACTCTTCCAGCAGGATGAGCTTAGCAAGGACAATTTCCGCCAGATCATTCGCGACGCCTATTTCGTCCCCGAGGGCACGCCCCTGCACACCCAGTTGCTCAACTTCCAGCGTGAGCGCCGGCGCATCGCGCTGGTGGTCAATGAGTACGGCGATATTCAGGGCCTTGTCACTCTGGAGGATATTCTCGAGGAGATCGTCGGCGAATTCACCACCGACCCGGCCGCCTCCAGTCGCGACATTCACGTGCAGGAGGACGGCACATTTCTGGTCGACGGCAGCATCACCATCCGCGAGCTGAACAAGGCGCTGGAGTGGGATCTGCCCACCGAGGGACCCAAAACCCTCAACGGCCTCATCCTCGAATACCTGGAACACATCCCCGATCCCGGCACCAGCCTGCTGATCGCCGACTATCCCATCGAAATCGTCCAGACCACCGGCAATGCGGTCAAGACCGTGCACATCGATCCGGGCTGGAAGCGCAACAACCTCCCGGCGGGCGAACCGGGCCCCGGAGAAGCTTGACGCAAGGGGCGAAATCCCGGACGGGCGGTCAAATCAGGACTATCCACCGCCGCAGTTGTATAATAACATTAATAAAAGACTATAATTCTACGATAAATATAGACTTTTCATTCAGTTACTAGCCGGGAGCCGAGCCGCACGTGTCCAAGCTGACGCTGTCATTCAAGGGAAGCATTCTGCGTGTCTATCCGATCCTCAAGGGCAGCATGCTGATCGGCCGTGATCCCCAGTGCACCATTCTTATCGACAGCCTCGCCGTCTCGCCCCAGCACGCCCGCATCGACACCCGGGATCAAACCTCGGTGCTGGTCGATCTCGACAGCGAAGGCGGTACCTTCGTCGACCAGAACAAAATCGACAAACACCTGCTCAAGGATGGCGACACCATCCGCATCGGCAAGCACACGCTCGAATACAAATACGAAGAAGATCACAACATGGCCCACGTGGATGAGTTACCGGTGCCGGAAGTGGAAGAGATCACCCCGCAACAGGCCGAAACCGAGCAAAACCACGAAACCCGCCAGGGCTGGCTGCAGATCTTAAACGGCCAGAACCTGGGAAAGACCCTGAGCCTGAACCGCTCCATGACCAACCTGGGTAAACCGGGCGTGGCCACGGCGGTCATCACGCGGCGCAACGACGGTTACTTTCTCTCGCACCTGGAGGGCGAACACCCCCCGCTGGTCGACAACAAGTCACTGGGCGAACACAGCCACAAACTGCAGGATGGCGATACCATCCAGATCGGCAACATCAAAATGCAGTTCTACCTGGACTGAGCATGAGCGATAACGAACGCCGCCACTTCACCCGCATCTGCTTCGATGGCGAAGCCTGGCTGATCGATCCCTCCATCAACCGCCAGTGGCAAACCGAGGTCATCGACATCAGTCTGCGTGGCGCCATGATCCGCCGTCCCACGGATGGCCCCCGCGATTTTGACAAAACCTATCTTTTACAACTGCAGCTGGGCGAAGAAATCCAGCTGGAATTCGAAACCCGCATCACCCACCACGACAACCCCGACCACCTGGGACTGCACTTCGATCACATGGACCTGGACAGCGCCAGCCACCTGCACCGACTGGTGGAACTCAACCTCGGCGATCCCGCCCTGCTCGAACGCGAACTGGCCGAACTGCTCGAGTCTGATTGAACAAATCCCCTTCTCTTGGCTTCTGGGAAATAACGCGGAGGTCGCAGAGGCGCGGAGACGCGGAGGATTCAATTCATCGTTCTTCTCGTCGCTTTACGTAATTTCTAACGAGTCGAAAAAAACACCGAGACACTGAAAACACCGAACTAAACCGAATCAATGCATTCGGTGTTTTCGGTGATCTTCTCTCGTCATCTGGGAAATAACGCGGAGGTCGCAGAGGCGCGGAGACGCGGAGGATTCAATTCATCGTTCTTCTCGTCGTTTTACGTAATTTCTAACGAGTCGAAAAAACCACCGAGACACTGAAAACACCGAACTAAACCGAATCAATGCATTCGGTATTCTCGGTAGTCTTCATTCGTCTTCGGGGAAATAACGTGGAGGAGTTAATTATTATTTTCTCCGCGACTCCGCGCCTCCGCGAACTCCGCGTTAATTAACCGAACCGTTTAAAAGAGATCCAACAGTTCTTCGAGCCGACTGACGGCGGTGATCTGCAGGCCGTCAATGGCTTTGCGCGGGGCATTGCCTTTGGGGACGACGGCGCGTTTGAAGCCATGTTTGGCGGCTTCCTGCAGGCGGTCCTGGCCGTTGGGTACGGGGCGGATTTCGCCGGCCAGGCCGATTTCGCCGAACACTACCAGATCCTGCGGCAGGGTCTTGTTACGCAGGCTCGACATCACTGCCAGAATCACCGCCAGGTCGGCGGCGGTTTCGGTCACGCGTACACCGCCGACGACATTGGCGAACACGTCCTGATCGGCGCACACCACCCCGGCATGACGATGCAGCACCGCCAGCAGCATGGCCAGGCGGTTGTGCTCCAGCCCGGTGGTCACCCGGCGCGGATTACTCAACTGACTGTCGTCGACCAGTGCCTGTACCTCCACCAGCAGCGGGCGGCTGCCTTCGAGAGTCACCAGGATCACGCTGCCGGGCACCGCCTCCTCGTGGCGGGACAAGAAGATCGCCGAGGGATTGTTCACTTCGCGCAGTCCCTTGTCGGTCATGGCGAACACACCCAGCTCGTTGACCGCGCCGAAGCGGTTTTTCATCGCCCGCACCAGTCGATAGCGGCTGCTGGAATCGCCTTCGAAATAGAGCACGGTGTCGACCATGTGCTCCAGCACCCGCGGCCCGGCCAGGGTGCCTTCCTTGGTGACATGGCCCACCAGGAACAGCGCGGTACCGGTCTGCTTGGCATAACGCACCAGTTGCGCGGCCGATTCGCGCACCTGGCTGACCGAGCCGGGTGCCGAGGTCACCTCGTCTGTAAAGATGGTCTGGATGGAATCGATCACCAGGACCTGCGGACGCTCCTGCTGGGCGATGGCCAGGATGTCCTCCACCCGGGTTTCGGCCAGCAACGCCAGATCGTCCGCCGCCAGCCCCAGGCGTTGGGCGCGCATACTCACCTGCTGCAGTGATTCCTCGCCGGTGATATACAGCGGCGTCAGTTGCTGACCCAGGCTGACCACGGTTTGCAGTAATAACGTTGACTTGCCGATACCGGGATCGCCCCCCAGCAACACCACCGAGCCGGGCACCAGCCCGCTGCCCAGCACCCGGTCGAACTCGCCGATCCCGGTAGGCACCCGCGCCACATCGGCGGCATCCACCTCCGCCAGGCGCTGCACCCGCTGGCCGGCCGCGTCGCCGGCAAAGCCGCTGAAGCGGGCGTTCCGCCCGCTGCTACTCACCGCGCTCACCTCCACCAGCGTGTTCCATGCCCCGCAGTCACCGCATTGCCCGGCCCATTTTGGTGCCTGGCTGCCGCATTCGGTGCAGGAATAGACAATCTTGCTCTTGGCCATTGTGGGTTATATATCCGCTCTTGAGATCAGGGGAACATGGTACCATGAGCAAGCCAGCCACGATCCCCGTGTACCCCCCGGCACATTTGCCGCAAGTGGCCTGCGTCATCCGCCTGTCACAGCCCACGGGGACAATCACGGCATGCTATTTGAATACCAGTACAGGAATAGCATTACTCGACAACCACATGGATGAAACATCATGTCAGCCTTCAAGGATCGCATTCTCTATCAAAAACAACTGCTCGCCAGCCTCGCGGCCGAGCCGTTGACCGCCCTTGCCCGGGAATCCGCCGGCGTCTGGCAGGAACCGACACAGCTGGATCAGATGCTGTTACAGGGACTGGAACAACTGCCCCACTGCCACATGCTTTACGCGGTCGACACCAATAACATCCTGATCTCCGCCAACGTAAAGAACAACCAGCTCGATACCCAGTGGCGAGGCCTGGACCTCACCGGCCGGCCCTATTTAAAGCGTACCCTGCCCTGGCAGGGCTTCACTCTGTCAACGGTCTATACCAGCCGCCACAGCCTGCGCCCCTGCATCACCGCCATTCAGGCCGTGTGCCAGGGCGACGCGATCCTCGGCTTCATTGCCGCTGACTATAACGTCGACGATCTGCACAGCCAGCGCGGCAATCCACCGGCCTCGGCCGGCTGGAGCCAGTACAAGGGCGACCCGGCAATCCGTAGTACCGTATTTCAACAGCAACGTTCCATCAGCGCCATGGACAAAGTGCTCGGCGAAGTGATGAACAGCATCGCCGACATGCTGCGCCATCACGGCATCTTTCACGTCAAGATTCATTTCTCCAGCTCCCGCGCCTCCTTCTGGTCGCTGGACGACCCTTATGACTACAACATCCACATGCTCGATGAGATCGTCGATCCCGAACGCTGCCTCGCCTACCCGCGCCGCCCCCCGCACGAACGCACCCAGGTTAATCACGAGGATATCGGCCGTGTACTGGATCAGTTCAAGGCCCTGCGTCACGCGGATGAAACCATCTACCTGCGCTCCGCCTCATTCAACATCATCAACGGCATGGTCGGCCTCACCTTCTCCTGCGACGGCTCGCACTACATCCACTTCCAGCAATTTCTGGAGATGGACAGCCGGTTCTGGTTCGGGGAGGCGAAGGCGGAAGCGGGATGAAAGATCTCACCACGGAGACACAAAGACACGAAGGATCTTTATTAAGTCAGGGTATCACCTGTTCTGCTGTCCTCGTGAAAATCACGGTGCTTTTGATCTAACAAGTGTAAGTCGGAAATTGACAGGATAAGTTGGCAGTTAAAAACTGTCGCCTGTAGCAAGTAGCCGGGTCGGCATGGTATCTCTCGCAGAGACGCCAGGACGCAGAGAAACATTCTATCTTAATCCTCAGCGGCTCTGCGCCTCTGCGAGAACCCATATCTTCGTACCAACCCGATACCCGAAACGGGCATAAAGGTCACCGTTAGCCATTCAGGACTGTTGGGCAAATAAGTCTATTGCCCCCTGAAAAACGGGTTATTCCTGAAATGTTAATTGAGTATTAAAATCGGTTGAGAATCGTTAGTATCATGGGGTGAGATCGTTAGCCGCATGAGCAAAATTTCGGAGATCACGATGCGATTAAAACTATCCCTTCTATCCCTGGCATTTTTCGTTATTACCGCATGCGCAGGCAACCCCGAGAGCGAGGCAGCCCTGCAATGTGAACGTGGTTTGCAAACCGCCTACAAAGAGCTCGACTTTGCCAAGGCCAGGGGCTTTGGTGGCACAGTGGAATACACCAAGGCCGCCAGTCTCCTGACGGCAGCCAAGGTGCAGTTTGAGTTTGGGAAATACCCGAACTGTATCGACAAAGTTAAACGTGCACGGTCCTATATACGGGTATCACAACAATAGTCCTG
>NZ_JAVLAZ010000178.1:0-1805 GCF_031581315.1 Thiohalophilus sp. | reverse complement strand
CGCTTCCTCTGACAGGTGACGACTTGTGGGCGTCCCCTTTTTAAACATTATCAGGGTGGCGGACCCTCTTGTCTGGGCGGTTTTCGGGCCAACCAGCGTGCGAGCAGGAACGCGGGGAGAAACACCAGAACAAGAAACAGGATGGCGGGGCCAGGTTTGTTCAGCATAGATCCCATGTTGAGCTGCATAACCAGTGTGGTCAGCAGGCTGAACAATACGATTGCCACAACGATAAAAACTGATATAAAAATCAGGTATGCTGCAGTTGGTTTTTGTTCAGGATGACGAATTCGAGCGACATAGGGGATAGCCACGACAAGGATGAGAATGCCGATAATCAGGCTGGTCCAGGTATTCCACATTGGCTGCTCCTGCCGGTTCGGTGTTACCGGTTCGCTGATCGTCGAAAAGGTGTCGGTGACAAGTGCATCTCATTTTCAGTTAAAAATATAGAGCATCTTCTTCCCTGATGCCAGGCCGACCCCGTTTTGCATAGCCGGTCGATCGACCCAAAGCTGCTTCGATCTGTTGCTTGAATCTATCATTGCCCAGCGGCATACAAAATTGGGCCGCCTCCCGGATCGCATGAATGTCCGCTTCATCCAGTTGATGCTCGAACAACCCGCGGTAGGCAAACTGGCGTTGCTCACTGTCCTGCCCCATTGCCAGATAGAGGGCATGCGGGGTAACCAGCTGGCTTGGCTCGCTCTGGCCATTGGTCCGGTAACTGGACCATCGATACTCACCGGGATGGGGCACCATACTGGCCCGAACCGGATTGAGTTCGATATAGCGCATGCACGTGAACAGGTACGCTTCGGCATCGACCAGGCTGGCCTTATGGCGCCCTTCCCACAGAGTCCCGCTGCGCTGGTATTCGAAATTGATGTATTGAACATACCGGCGCCCCACCGATTGCATGACCCGGGAGATACCTTCGCTATCTTCGGGGGTCATGAGCAGGTGAACATGGTTGGTCATCAGGACATAGGCATGGACGGCCACACGGTAGCGTCGGCAGGCATCCTGCAAGCATTCCAGGTAAAACTGATAGTCCTGTTCGGCGTAGAAACAGGCGTCGCGGTTGTTTCCACGCTGGATGACGTGGCAGGGCATTCCGGGCAGGTACATACGGGGTTTTCGGGGCATGGCAATCTCCTTTTGCGGCGTAATCACAGCGTCCTGCCGTGATGAAATTCAATTTAGTACAATGATCAACTAATTGCAAATGAGAATCGTTTGTCACCGACCCCTTTTATTTTTATCTGTATCTGTGACAGGTGCTCAGAAGAGACTGCATGTCGGACCACCCTTTCCGGCCAGGACGCTGCTGATATCGGGATGATTCTGAAGTCGATCAAGTATCTCACCATACAGGGCGTCCGGTGTGTTACTGGCAAAGGTTATGTCCACGAAACCATTTTCATCAACTTTGTAACTGGCAAACTCGAAACTGCCATCATAATCAAACAGGACGTTGGCCACGGCGGAGTCGGCCTTCTGTAACCGATCCTCGGCCAGAGCAGGCTGGGCAAGCAACAGCCCGGCAAAGAATAACGGAACCATGACATAACGTTTGATAATCTGCATTGACCTGTTCTCCTCGCAATACCATAACAACTATATTTAAACCAGCATGCTGGTCCATCCAAAAAACGTCACCTTGTTTATACCACAACAATCTTTTTGAAATAAGCCGAAAAGGGGACGTCGAAGCAGGGAGGCGCAGGGGGTTATTATTAACCAGTTTCCTCGCCGTTAGTGTATTGGTTAAAATTTAATCCCTCCGAATTAAAGAATTAAAG
>NZ_JAVLAZ010000177.1:0-1822 GCF_031581315.1 Thiohalophilus sp. | reverse complement strand
GCAGCGGCTTGCCCGCCAGATAGAACAGCGAGCGCCGTCCCCAGATAACGTCCGGCGCCGGTGCCAGGCGCTGCACCGCCGCCGCATGCAGTCGTTCGCCCGCCTCCAGACGGGCGAACTCCATCGGCTCGCGATGCATGCGCGGATCGGCAAACAACACCGCGCCCAGCGGCCGGCTGCCCAGCATGGCCAGATGCCGTTGCGCACCGCCCAGGGTAGCGCGGGGAATGATGGTACGGGCAAACACGCAGGGTTGATCATCACAATACAGATAGACCTGACGCATCAGCGCGACCTGGCGTGCCGGCATCGCCAGGCGGCGGCGCTCATTGATCAGGGGACGTTGCCAGCGCTGATCTACGACTTCGACCCGGAACGTTCCGGCACACGCCTGTTGCAGACGGCGAGTCAACGATCCCTTGTCGAATAACCAGGCCTGGATCGGCGGCAGGGTACTGGCCAACAGCTGTTCGCGCCGACGCCAGACCGGTTCGCAAAACGTGTGCAGGCAACGTTTCATTAACTCATCACCGCTTCACACACTGCCATACCGCACGGCCTGACCCACCCAGCGCTGAATCAGGGGCTTGACGGCCTCGGGGCGATCCTTGAGCAGCTGATCGGTCAGGCTGATCACAGTGGGCATCAGCGCTTCATCACGTTGCAGGTCGGCGATTTTCAATTGCAGCATTCCGGTCTGGCGCGTGCCCAGCACTTCGCCGGGGCCCCGCAGTTCCATGTCCTTGCGCGCGATCTCAAACCCGTCGTTACTGCGGCGCATCACCGCCAGTCGCTCACGCGCATTGGTTGAAAGCGAGCCATGATACATGAGAACACAGACACTCGCCCGGCTGCCGCGCCCGACCCGCCCACGCAGCTGATGTAACTGGGCCAGGCCAAGCCGCTCGGCATTTTCGATGATCATCAGCCCGGCATTGGGCACATCCACTCCGACTTCGATCACCGTGGTCGCTACCAGCAAATCCAGATCGCCGGCCTTGAAACGGGCCATGACCGCTTCCTTGTCGACCGGCTTGAGCCGCCCGTGCACCAGACCGACACGCACATCGGGCAGGGCTTCCGCCAGCACCTGCGCGGTCTCTTCCGCCGCCTGGCATTGCAACACCTCCGATTCCTCGATCAACGTGCAAACCCAGTAGACCTGGCTGCCCGCACGACAGGCCTCGTGGACTCTTGCCACCACTTCATCGCGGCGGGTATCGGGAATCACCACCGTCTCCACCGGCGTGCGCCCCGGCGGCAACTCGTCGATGACCGAACAATCGAGATCGGCATACACCGCCATGCTCAGGGTGCGTGGAATCGGTGTCGCAGTCATGATCAGCTGATGCGGCAGCGCATCGTCCCGGCGCCCTTTCTCGCGCAGCGCGAGCCGCTGGTGCACACCGAAGCGATGCTGCTCGTCGATGATCACCAGCGCCAGATCATCGAACACGACTTCCTCCTGGAACAGTGCATGCGTCCCAACGGCGATGGCCGCCTCGCCCGAGATCAGTTTTTCCAGCGCCGCGCGTCGCTCGCCCTGTTTCGCCTTGCCCGACAGCCAGGTCACATTAATTCCCAGCGGCGCCAGCCACTGATCAAAGTTGCGATAATGTTGTTCGGCCAGAATTTCGGTTGGGGCCATGATCGCCGCCTGGGCACCGGCTTCCACCGCCGCCAGTGCGGCCAGCGCCGCGACCACGGTCTTGCCCGAACCGACATCGCCCTGCACCAGGCGCTGCATCGGTGCGCCCTGCTGCAGATCGTCATCGATCTCGTTCACCACCCGTTGCTGCGCACCGGTCAGCTCAAACGGCAA
>NZ_JAVLAZ010000093.1:5573-9084 GCF_031581315.1 Thiohalophilus sp. | reverse complement strand
GAGTTCTGAGTTCTGAGTTCTGAGTTCTGAGTTCTGAGTTCTGAGTTCTGAGTGCGCAGGGTGCGTGTGACGCACCATGTCGAGCGTGACTCATTCCCGTCATCGTAATTTATATTCCATAGCATATTCGAACGCTTTATCTGACAGGGATGTCGGCGGTGGCGGGAAAGGCTGTGCTTCGCGGGCAGCCCGGATGGCCGCCTCACAAAATATCTTATTGCCTTCAAGACATTCGATGTTTCGCAATTGACCCGCGGCGGTGAGCGTAATGCGGATCAAGACCCGACCCTCCAGCTGATGTCGACGAGCCATAAAGGGATAATGCCTGAATTGCTCCAGATGACGCAGTAGTTGATTGTGGTAAGACTCTTTCTGCTGTATTCCACTGCGATTGCCTCCCATCTCCTTACGCTGTTGCTCTTCTTGTTGTGGTAATACTTTCTTCCGGGGTTTGACCGGCTTTTCCTGCCGGCGCTCAATGCGTTCCGTTTTTGCCTCGGGTTCCGGCTTTGGCTCGTTCTGGGCATTGGGTTTCGGTTTCATCTTCTTCTGGACGATTTTTTCCGGCATGGGGTTCACCTGTGTCCTGCTTTCATCCGGCTGACTCAAAGTAATGTTCAGGCGGGTGTTGACATTTTTCTGGTGGTGACCGCTCGAGAGATAGCCGGATTCGATAATTGCAACAAGGTGCAGCCCTATTGAGACAATTAACATCAGTTTGAATGCAGGGGTCAGCTGGGCCATGAAAAACAAATCAATCCGGAAGGTTTGTGCACGTGCCGATAAGAGAACTTTAACGCAATCGCTTGCAAGCTCCAATGCCGGTGTTTGCACCGAACAAGAAGCCGGCGTGTCTGTTTGGGAACGGAGTGTCTGATAACAGACAATTTCAAATCTGATTTGTCCAGTAAGTGACTGTTTTATTAGAAGTGAACTATGGCACGGCAATTGCTGCTTTGTGGTTTGTTTCTATGGGAAGCAGGCAGTATGAAGTGCAGCTGCATTATTTGACTGGTCGGTAATCACCAGCGTTCAGGGAGAGCCGGTTTCTGTTATTGAAGTCGAAGCTGGAAAGTACTGCGCAGCGGGAAAAATGCTACAGGTGGCGGATAGCGCTGTTCAGGTTTCTCCCGCTGATAGCGGTGATTGGTGATTAATTCGTCTGGTGCCTCTGTTTTCGCTGGTTATCCCAACCGCAGAGACCGCAGTCTTCGTGTGTCAGCACATCGAGCTGTGAATTAAGCACGGCATAACACTGCCTATCTTCTGATACACAACTTTAAATAACAAGCTACATTCAAGGGGAAAAAATGCATCATCAACCATTGCCTCTGCGCAAGACCTTACTTGCCACACTGATCGCCGCTTTTACCCACGGTACCGCAATCGCCGAAGAGAATGTCCCGACCATTTCGGTCACCGCCGCGCCCCTGACAGAGAGTCGCGATGTTAACAGCACAACCGTCAGTGAGGAGAGCCTGCAGATGCTGCGCCCGTCCACCAGCGACAGCGCCAGCCTGTTGAAGAACCTCCCCGGCGTCACCATCCAGGGCTCCGGCGGGGTCTCCGGTCTGCCTGTTATCCGTGGCCTGGCCGATGATCGCCTGCGCATCAAGGTCGATGGCATGGACCTTATCTCCGCCTGCGGGAACCACATGAACCCGCCGCTCTCCTACATCGATCCGAGCAACGTTGACAACGCCGCTGTCTTTGCCGGCATCAGCCCGGTCAGCGTGGGTGGCGACAGTATCGGCGGCACCGTTCTGGTCGATTCCGCCGCACCGCAGTTTGCCGCCCCTGGAGAGGAAAGCCTGTTCACCGGCGAGGCGGGGTTTTTCTTCCGCAGCAACGGCAACGCCTATGGCGACAACCTGAGCGCCACCGCGGCCAACGAAAGGTTCAGCCTGACCTACACCAGTTCCACCACCGAGTCGGAGAATTACACTGCCGGGGGCGATTTCAAGACCCAAACCTATGTCAATGACGTGGGTGACCGGGCGCTTGACAGCGACGAGGTCGGCTCCTCCATGTACAAATCCACCAATCGCTCCCTCAGCCTGGCGATGCTCAATGACAACCACCTCACCGAATTCAAGATCGGCATGCAGGATATTCCCTATCAGGGGTGGAGCAACCAGCGTATGGACATGACCGGCAATGACAGCACGCAATTCAATCTGAACCACACCGCCGAGCTTGACTGGGGCACGCTGGAAGCACGCGCCTACCACGAGCGTACCCGTCACTCCATGCAGTTCTATGATGACAAGCTCTTCTGGTATGGCTCTAACGACGGCACCACCAACCCCGACGGCGAGTCCTGTACTCTGGAGGGCGGGATGAACGGCTGTGCGGCAGGCATGCCGATGGATACCGAGGGCAATAACAGCGGACTCCTGCTCAAGGCGGATATCATGCTGTCTGGCCGTGACCTGCTGCGCGTGGGCACCGAGGCCCAGCAGTACCGTCTGTATGACTGGTGGGACCCCTCCGGCAAGGGAATGTGGCCCGACACCTTTATCAATATCAACGACGGCGAGCGCGACCGTGCGGCGCTGTTCGGCGAGTGGGAGGCGCAGTGGAGCGAACGCTGGCTGACCCAGCTCGGCCTGCGCTATGAACAGGTGAAAATGGATGCCGGAGAGGTACAGGGATATAACTCTAACTACGACACTGATGCTGATGCCTTCAACGCTGCCGATCGCGCCAGGACCGACGACAACTTCGACCTCACCGCGCTGGCCCGTTTCACCCCGGATGCCAGCCGCACCGTTGAGTTCGGCCTGGCCCGAAAAACCCGCTCACCCAACCTCTACGAGCGTTACACCTGGTCGACCGGTGGCATGGCAATGCGCATGATCAACTGGGCCGGCGACGGCAACGGCTACGTCGGCAATCTGGAGCTGGAGCCTGAAATCGCTCACACTGTCAGCGCCGCCTTCAGCTGGCACGATGCAGCGCAAGAGAAGTGGGAGCTGAAAGTGAGCCCCTACTACACCCGCGTCAAGGACTATATTGATGCCGAGCGTCTTGCTAAAAGCGATGGCGTAACTGAAGATTTCGTCTATCTGCAGTTTGTCAACCAGGAGGCCACCCTCTACGGTCTGGATATCTCCGGCCACTTCCCGCTGGCGCAAAACACCGCGTACGGCAACTTTACCGCGACCGGCATGCTGAATTACGTTCGCGGCGAGAACGAGGATACCGGTGACAACCTCTACAACATGATGCCGCTCAATGCCAAACTGGCGGTCGTGCAGCAGAAGGGGGCATGGCAGAACACCGTCGAGGTGGAGCTGGTGGATGCCAAGGAGGATGTCTCCGCCACCCGCAACGAAATGCAGACCGAGTCCTACGGGCTGCTCCACCTGCGCAGCAGCTATACCTGGAAACAGGTCCGCTTCGATGTGGGCATCGAGAACGTCTTCGACGAGTTCTATAACCACCCGCTGGGCGGCGCCTATCTGGGTGAGGGCAAAACCATGTCCGGGACGGATGTTGCCTGGGGTAC
>NZ_JAVLAZ010000093.1:0-5473 GCF_031581315.1 Thiohalophilus sp. | reverse complement strand
TTTTATTCGATCGCGTATTTTTTCATGCGGTAGATCAGCGCACTGCGGGTGATCCCCAGCAGGCGGGCCGCCTTGCTCTGGTTGCCGGTGACGCGGGACAGCGCCTGGCGGATCATGCTGGCTTCCAGATTATCCAGCTGAATGCCGCTGCCGGGCAATTGCAGGGAGTCATCCGCCGTGGATTCGGGACGGATGATTTCCGCCGGCAGGTTGGTGATGTCAATCTGCTTGCCGGGCATTAACACCAGCATGCGTTCACAGAAGTTGCGCAGCTCGCGGACGTTGCCGGGCCAGGCATAGGCCTGCAAGGCCTCGAATGCCAGGGTCGTATAGCGCGGCGCGTCCAGGCGATGATAGATGGCCAGGCGGGCCGTCATTTTGCCCAGTAATAACTCGATGTCGGCAAAGCGTTCACGCAATGGTGGCAGATGCAGGGGCACGACATTGAGACGGTAATAGAGATCCTCACGGAAACGGCCCTGCTGAACCAGTTCGTACAGGTCCCGGTTGGTGGCGGCAATCACTCGCACATCCACCTTGTCGGTCGTTGTCTGACCCAGTGGCTGGATTTCGCCCGATTCGAGTACCCGCAGCAGCTTGACCTGTGCCGCCAGCGGCAGCTCGGCCACTTCGTCCAGGAACAGCGTAGTGCCATCCGCGGCCTTGAACTTGCCCGGCTGATCCTGGCGGGCATCCGTGAAAGCACCCCGTCGATAGCCGAACAGCTCGGCCTCGACCAGGTTGTCGGGCAGGGCGGCGCAGTTGATTGTAATCATGGCGGTGCCATGTCGGGTGCTGCTTTCATGCATGGACTGGGCGAGCAGCTCCTTGCCGGTGCCGGTTTCGCCGGTAATCAGGGTCGTGACGTCGGTGGCGGCGATCAGCTGGGCCGAGCGCAGGGCGGCGAGAAATTCCGGCGCCTGTCCCAGCAGATGTTCGAAAGCACTGTTTTTCATACGCTATGCCCTGCAGCAAAATGTTCATGACCATGAGACCAGGTCAGGTAAAAACTCGTTATGGCCAATACTATCAGCAGGAGTCCCACCACGGTTTTGACCTGGCTCAAGCGGGACAACCTTGCCATCCACCCGGTTAATATACCCGCAGCCATCACCGAAGGCAAAGTGCCGGCGCCAAAACTCAGCATGAACAGGGCGCCATACAATGCATCGCCTGCGGTACCCGAGATAATCAGTGCGGAATAGATCAGGCCACAGGGCAGCCAGCCCCAGACCACGCCGAACAGCCAGGCCTGTCCGGGCGAGCGGACCGGAATGAGTTTTTGTCCCCAGGGCTGCAGGCGGTTCCAGAGTGGTTTACCCAGATGTTCGATCATGGCGAAGCGGGGAAACCAGCCGGCCAGATACAAACCGATGCCGATCATCATGGCGCTGGCGATACCCTGCAGAATCAAGTGACCCGAATCGGGACTGATGACATTGAACAGTCGATCGCCCAGCCAGCCCAGCAAGGCGCCGGCGGCGGTATAGCTGGTAATGCGGCCGAGGTTATAGGCCGAGATATAGGGCAGCAATCGCCAGCGATGCTGACGGACTTCCGCCGGCAGGCTGAAGGTCAGCGCCCCGATGATGCCACCGCACATTCCGATACAGTGCACCGCGCTGAACAAACCGACGATAAAGGCACTGATCAGGGCGATTTCCATTTATACCAAGCTCACGACAGCCAAAATGTCATCATAACATTCCTGGCCTGCGGTGACCTGTTGTGAGTTGTGAGTCCTGAGCCGCGAGTCGGAAATCGGAAGTCGGGGGCATCAAAGTCACGCAGGCTTCGCCAGCGTAACCTGCGTGACTCAGCACTCAGCACTCAGCACTCAGCACCGCGGCCCGAAGGGCCCTAGGCGGCCAGTTCGGTGAACATCACCTGCAGGGCGTGTTTCAGGGTGAGATCGGATTCGGCGGTGAGATCGGCCAGTTCGTCCGGGCTGAGATCGAGCATTTTCCAGACCCGGGTATCAATCGGCAGATCGTCATCGGCGGTGAGGACGGACTCGATGGTATTGCCAATCGCGTTGGCCAGATGGATGATGGCGGCCTCGCGCTGATATTGCGTGGCCAGGGCGGGCTGATGATGGCGGGCCACCGGTTCGATGAGGGATTCGGGCAAATGCCACTGGCGCAGCAGTTCGGCGCCCAGTTCGGCGTGATCGAAGCCGAACTCGCTGCGCTCCAGGCTACCCAGATCCTGATGTTCCTCGCGTGCCCGGCTCAATAACCGGGCCGAGGTTTCGGGGCGGGTGAGGTACATGACCAGCTTGCCGATATCGTGCAGCAGGCCGGTGATAAACAGCCGTTCGGTATGCGTAATCTGCAGCCGTTCAGCCAGAGTCCGGGCGGCACAGGCGACCGCAATATTGTGGCGCCAGAAGTGTTCCGGTGTGACCAGCTCTTCGGGTAGTCGATTGAACTTGTTGACCACCAGCGTTGCCATAGTCAGGTCTCGCAGCTGCCGGGTGCCGACAATCGTGACTGCCATGGAGATGGTATCGATCCGGGAAGGGAAACCGTAAAACGGGCTGTTCACGATTTTCAGCAGTCGGGCCGCCAGTGCGGCATCCTGGCTGAGCGTTTCGGCGATATCGGCCGCCGAACAGGCCGGATCGTTGATCATTTCATTCAGACGGGTGACGATCACCGGCAGGGACACCAGCTCGCGGTGTTCCTGAATCAGCGTCTGTGGGGTGCTCGTCGTCATACGTGATGAGTGTCTGCGATGAATCAATGGGCTTCAGTGGTTGGCTGTCGGCAGGCAAGGCTGCAAACTTTATTTATTATAGGTGTTTCGCCGCGGCTGTAACCGGATAAAAATGTGAAAACGTTCACATTATTTGGTCAGGGTTAATGGGCCCGTGACGTGGACTCAACAGTCCCAGGAGGAGTACCCCCGATGTCAGCAATCCGTCTTTCCATCAGTGGCATGAGTTGTGCCGGCTGTGTCGCCAGTGTCGAACAGGCGCTGCAGGCAGTGCCCGGTGTTGAGCAGGCCGAGGTGAATTTCGCCGAACATACCGCGACGATCGAGGGCGATGTAAGTGCTGACAAACTGGTAAAGGCCGTCAAACAGGCTGGTTACGACGCGGCCGAAATGAAAGGGCAGACTGCCGAGGCCGACAAGGAGGCGGCGGAGATGGCCCATTATCGCCGCCTGTTACGCAAGACTGCCGTGGCGGCGGTGCTCGGGGTGCCGCTGGTGATCGGCGATATGGGCGGGCTGTTGCCGGCGCTGGACACCGATCTGGGCCAGCCTGTCTGGCTGCTGCTGGGTCTGCTGACCCTGGGCGTGATGATCTATGCCGGCGGCCACTTTTTCACCGGTGCCTGGAAAGCGTTTCAGGTGCACAACGCCAACATGGACACCCTGATTGCCCTGGGCACCGGTGCCGCCTGGGTCTATTCCATGGTGGTGGTGCTGTTCCCCGATACCGTCCCGACCCTGGCCCGGCACGCCTATTTCGAGGCGGCGGTGGTGATCATCGCGCTGGTCAATCTGGGCGGGGCACTGGAGATGCGCGCCCGGGGCAAGACCTCCGAGGCGATCCGCCGGCTCATCGGACTGCAGCCGAAGACTGCCCGGGTGGTCCGTGAGGGCAAGGAGCAGGATATCCCCATTGACGAGGTCGGCCTGGGCGAGACTCTGCGCATCCGCCCCGGCGAGCGGATCCCGGTAGACGGTGACATTATCGACGGGCATTCCAGCGTCGACGAGTCCATGCTCACCGGGGAGCCACTGCCAGTGAGCAAAACAGTGGGCGATGAAGTCGTGGCCGGCACCATCAACGTCAGCGGTACCTTCCTGTTCCAGTCCAAACGCATCGGCGCCGACACAGTGCTGGCGCAGATCATCGACATGGTGCGTCGCGCCCAGTCGAGCAAACCGGCCATTGGCCGCCTGGCGGACAAGGTTGCTGCCGTGTTCGTGCCGGCGGTCCTGCTGGTGGCGGTGGCCACCTTTCTGATCTGGTTCAACCTCGGTGGCGAGCCGCTGTTGAGTCACGCTATCGTCGCCACGGTGACCGTGTTGATCATCGCCTGTCCCTGCGCGCTGGGGCTGGCCACGCCTATCTCCATCATGGTCGGCGTGGGCAAGGCGGCCGAATACGGCATTCTGATTCGCAACGGCGAGGCCCTGCAACAGGCGGGCAAGCTGGAGGCGATCGTGCTGGACAAGACCGGCACCGTGACCGTCGGGCGCCCAACCGTGACCCACCTGGTGCCAGCCACTGATTACAGCGAGGAACAGCTGCTGCAACTGGCCGCCAGCCTGGAGCAGGGCTCGGAACACCCGCTGGCCCACGCCATTGTCGAGGCAGCAAAACAGCGCGCGATCTCCCCTTTCGAGGTTCAGCAGTTTGAGGCCATCACCGGCCAGGGCGTGAGCGCCCGGCTCGATGGTGAGCCGTGTTATCTGGGTAACGCCCGCCTGATGCAAAACCAGGGCATCGACATCAGTGAATTACAGGGCCGGGCGCAACAGCTGGCTGAACAGGCACAAACGCCCATCTATCTGGCCCGGGGGACGCGGCTGGTGGGCATCGTGGCGGTGGCCGACCCGATCAAGGAAGACTCGGGCGCGGCAATTCGGCGCCTGCAACAGCTGGGGCTGAAGGTGATCATGCTCACCGGCGACAGCGAGGCCACGGCACAGGCGGTCGCCCGCCAGGTCGGAATCGATGAAGTGATTGCCGAAGTTCTGCCGCAGGACAAGAACCGGCATATTGAACGCCTGCAACAGGGCGGTGAGGTGGTGGCCATGGTTGGCGATGGCATCAATGATGCCCCGGCGCTGGCCCAGGCCGATGTCGGCTTTGCCATTGGCAGCGGGACCGACGTGGCGATCGAAAGTGCCGACGTGACCCTGATGCGCGGTTCCCTGCACGGCGTGGCCGACGCCATCGCGATCTCGCACGCGACCCTGCGCAACATCAAGCAGAACCTGTTCGGCGCCTTTATCTATAACAGCCTGGGCATCCCCATCGCCGCTGGCATTCTCTATCCGATCATGGGGCTCATGCTCAACCCGATGATCGCCGGCGCCGCCATGGCCATGTCCTCGGTCACCGTGGTGAGCAATGCCAACCGCCTGCGCTGGTTCAAATCGGGAGCCCAATCATGATCTGGCTGATCAATCTTCTGGGGCTGGCACTGATGCTGGCGATCGTCTGGTGGTTCTGGCTGGCCAAGCCCGCCAGCGTGCAACGCGGCAGTAACAGTGACCGGGTCGATATCCTGGTGGACGATGGTGTGTACACCCCCTCGCGCATCGAAGTTCCCGTCAACCAGCCGATCACCCTGCGCTTTTTACGCAAGGACCCCAGCCCCTGTGCCGAACAGGTGATCTTTTCCGATTTTGACCTCAGCGCCGAACTGCCGGTAGATGAATACAAGGAAGTCACCCTCACGCCACAGGAAAAAGGCGAATACGAGTTCACCTGCCAGATGCAAATGTACCG
>NZ_JAVLAZ010000092.1:0-9218 GCF_031581315.1 Thiohalophilus sp. | reverse complement strand
ATGACGGCCTGCACGCTGATCACATCGGCCAGGACGCCGATCGCCCCGCCCGCCAGCATGGCAATGCCGATCAGGGTATTACTCAAAGCCACGTAAATCGCCCGTGTATCGGCCGTGGCCATATCCACCAGGTAAACCTTGCGTCCCAGCCGTACCCCGCCGTGGAAGACACTGAGGGTCAAAAACAGGCCGGCATACAGCCAGGCACTGTCAATCCAGGCCAAACCGGCTTCCACGGCCAGGTACAGCAGAATCCCCTGTATCCCGGCCGCCAGCGCGGCCAGCACGATCACCAGCCGGCTGGAATAGTCGCTCAACTTACCCCACACCGGGGAGCTGAGACTGCCGGCAATGCCACTGGCGATGATCAGCATCCCAAGACCAACCAGCCCTTCGGCGGTGTTCTGTTGTGCCAGTAAAACGTAAAACGGGGGCGCTAACGCCACGCTAAGCAACAGGGCCCGTCCGATAACAAAACGCCGAAACAACACATCGGTTTTGAGCATGCCGAAACTCTGCAGCGCCACACTCAGGGCATTGCCACCGCCTTCGGTTGCCCCGGGTTGTTCGCGAATCGCCGCAAAAAAGCCCATCGCGATAAACCACAGTATGCCCCCGCCCGCCAGTAACCAGGCCAGCACGGCCAGCGGTGCGTCCCCCGCGAACCACTCCACATAGACCCCGACTACCAGAACCGCCAGACCGGAGATGCCCGCGCTCCAGCCCATCAGGGTGCCGCGCTTGCCTTTTGAGACAGTCTTGCCCAGCACATCCTTGGCCGAGACCGAACACAGGCCGCGCGCCAGCGAGAACACAATCAACAGACCCAGTATCGCCCAGCCGGCCGCGGTTCCGGACAAGCTGCCGGTTGCCACTGCCATCAACGCCAGGGCGACACCGGATAAGCCTGCCCCCAGCAACCATACTGACTTGCGAATCGCCATGCGCCGGATGATCGCCGCCACCACCAGTTGCGGTAACAGCACCCCCGCCTCGCGAATCGGCACCAGAAAACCGGTAAACGCCGCCGGCGCACCGACACTGGCCAGCAACCACGGCAGAATCAATCTTGCACTGGCGATTTCATCCGCGATTTTCCCCAGCAGGTTAGCGATCAGGTAGGCGAAAAAATTACGTGGCTGATCATTGCATGCCGACTCGGGAATATCCTTGCAGACACGGGCATCTTCATCACCGGTAATGAGATCATGCAGGCTGGTGGTCAGGTCCTTGTTATATTCAGACATAAGATTGCTTTTGAGTATTGGTAAATTGTGTTGTTCTGTTTAGCGCGCATTGCTGCAAGCTCGATAAATGAAATCCGGGCAGCGTTATGACCGTCAGTTCTTTATCGTTCTCGCACACATCATGATTAACAGGTTATTCAAAGGGGCTTATGCAAACAACTATACATAGATATTGATCGATAATTTTATAGAAAGAAACAATCCAAATGACCCTTCCTAATCCCCTGCCACCACGGTAACCTCACTTTACCCAAGCATAACGCTCAGGATTAACCTGACTGAATACCGAACAATAAACGAATGTGACTTTAACGCCGTCAGGCAGGTAACCCCGTAACACGTACGGAAATCATGTGAGGCAACACTGATGCAACTGGATAACTACTTTATCAAATTGACCTGCCTGGCCCTGTTTAACAAGGTGGAGAACCTCGTACAGCAAAGCCTGCGAGGGGACTGGATCGTCCGTATCCAGTATGGCGTTCCATCCTCCGACAACACGCTTCGCTGGCAGCAATGGCAAAGCCCGTTCTTTGCCTTGCAGAATGCGAAAGCGCTCAACCAGGCGATCCTGGCCTGTCGCCTGAACTACCCGTTACAGCCGGTAAGGTTGTATGCCGAGAAAGTCCGTCCCGAATCCCATTTTATCTACTGGATCCATATCCCCACTCACCAGACATCGCCTCCCGCCGAGCCCCTGCCGGAATCCCGCCACACACAACCGACACCGATCGCCGACTATCAGCAGGCACAGGCGTCCTGATGCCACAGGGTAACGTTACGGATAACGTCAGAGGGTTTGATCGAGGGGAAAACAGCCTCAGGCGCTTTTTTACTTGCGTGAAGTGGATTTTTTAGTTGAAGTAGAATCTTTGCTGTCCAGATACTGTTCCAGAGCGGGCCAGATATTCCTCATGCGTTCACGCATTTGTGGCTCAAGTTCTCTGGCAAAATCGACAAATGCTTTGGAGACCAGTGACAGCTCTTTGGCCTTGGGATAAACCAGATACCATTGGCGCATGATGGGGAACCCTTCCACATCCAGAATGGCGACCGGTCCCTCGATGCCTTCGAGCGTCAGGGTATGTAACGACAGCACCGACAGACCCAGTCCACCCACGATGGCATGCTTGATCGCCTCGTTACTGCCCAGTTCCATTTTGACTCTGGGCCGCAACTTGTGTTCATCGAACATGCGTAACATGGCATCACGTATGCCCGAACCCGGCTCACGCAGAATAAAGGGCTCCTCAACAATCCGCTCCAGGGGAATGTTCTTTTCGCCGACCAGCGGATGATTACGCGGCGCCATCACCACCAGAGGATTGGGGGCAATAGGAAAAGCCACCATCTCCATCTCATCGGTAGGGGCCTGGCCCATAATATAGAGGTCATCCTCATTCGAACGCATCCGCTCGATGATCCGGTCCCGATTGGTCACTTTCAGGGCCACATCGATACCGGGATAAAGCACACTGAATTCACCCAGAACTTCCGGGGCAAAATATTTGGCTGTCGTAATCGCCCCCAGGCGCAGGCGACCACGGCGCATGCCCTTGAGGTCGGAAATCTTCATCTCCAGGTTCGACATAACCTGAAAAATGCCCCGGCAAGCCTCATACAGCTCCATCCCGGCTTCGGTCGGCTCCACGTTACGACCCACGTGCTCGAATAACGGCAGGCCGATGACGTCGCTCAGTTTCTTGATCTGCATGGACACCGTGGGCTGTGTCAGAAACAGCTCTTCGGCGGCGCGGGTGAAACTGCCCAGCCGGACGATGGTTTCGAACACCTGGAGCTGACGCAAGGTGGCATGGCGGATCAGAAAATCCGGCATGGCGCCGGGCGGCGTGTAGGTATAATCGGAGGAATTGGCCATCTCCCCGTTTTTATATCGCGCTCGCTTAGACTTGTCTACACGTCGGGGCATATTTCACCTCATAGAAGATGGTTGGCAACGCGGCCGCCACGCCAGGGGGACCTTCCGTCCCGCTCCGGAAAATCCACCACCCCGGGCGCAAAGCGAGTTTCGAGCGCTTTCAGTGCGGTTTGTTTGTCGGCAAAAAATACGTCTTCTCCCAGCTCGTCGACCAGACCGCTGCTTTGCATCACCTGCATGACCTGATGTTTGAGCCCGCTGAACATCAGTTGCACGTCGGACTCCTTCAGACGGCGAGCAATCTCGCGGACTTTTTCTTCTCCGGAGGCATCGATCTCGTTAATACTGCTACCAATCACCAGAATGGCCCTGGCCCTGGGGAAATCGCTCAGGGCCTCGAGAATCATGTCCTCGAAATAGGCCACATTGATAAAGTTCAGCGACCCATCAAAACGGACCGGCACGAAGAATTCACTCATTGGCTCAAGCTGGTGAGCCCTGACACCGCCCAGCGTACCGTCGCCCTTGCGACTGACGATTTCGGCCCGGGGCCGCATGATCCGGATCAGGTAATGCAGTACAGTCAATGCGATACCCAGTAATATGCCGTTGGCAATCGCCGGCGCCATCAACAGGGTCGCCACAAAGGTAATCACGCCAATGGAAGCGCTCACGCGATCTACCCGCCAGGCCTGTAACAGCGGTTTTATCCGGATCAGACTGAATACCGCCATCATTACGATGACAGCCAGCACAGCCTGTGGCAGGTGATAGAGGTAGGAAGTGAAGAACAGCAGCACCAGTACAACGGCAATCGCACTGATGATCGCAAACATGCCGGTACGAGCCCCCGTTCGGGCCGCCACCGCAGAGCGCGAAAACGAACCACTCACCGTATAGGAACTGAAGAAGCTACCGGCGATGTTGGCCAGCCCCTGCCCGACCAGTTCCTTGTTGGTATCCACACGCTCACCCGTGGTACTGGCGATGGCCTTGGAGATAGAGGTCGCCTCCATAAATCCGATCAAAGCCATCACCAGTGCCGCCGGTAACAGCGACAGAATCAGATCCCATTTGAGAGTCGGCACACCGAACTCAGGCAACCCTTCGGGAATCGTGCCAACTACCGCGCCACCGGAAGACAATATCACCCGCTCACCATCGATCCCGCTAAAACGCCAGCTCTCGCCATTTACCCTCGCTTTCGAAGGCACCTCACCTGCCGGATAAAACTGCGATGGGCCGTTCTCTGTCCCGGTCCCGTGCAGGACCATTTTGTGCAGTTTGACGCGACGCAGGGTGTTCTCATTTTTGAGAATTTTGAGTTCATGTTCGCGGACCTTTGCGGTGGCACGTAATGATGCGGCCTGCTCGATGTTCTCCAGTCCACCCTGTTGCTCCAGCTTTTTCGCCTGTTGATTAAGCGAGGCGATCTCGTCGGTCAGTGATTCAATACGTCGTTCGGATTTGGCGTACGCATTCACCGTAGAAACGGTTTGCGCATCCTGAATCTGGCTGCTCGTCACGACCATTTTGTTTTCATACGAGAGCAGCGCACTGATCAGGGTGGTTACAATCACCGCGATAAGCACGCCCGGCAAAGCAGGAAATTTCTTCCTCAATCCGAGGATGAGCAAAAAGGCGCCCACCGCGAACAATAGCGTTGCCATGTGCAGGGACGGCAATTGCAGAACGACCCGCCACAGATCGGCCAGGTAGGAATCAGTGCGCGGAAACGGTACACCAATGACCTTGCTCAGCTGGGAAAGCCCGATGATCAATGCCGCGGCGTTGGTAAAGCCCACGATCACCGGGCTGGAGAGGAGGTTGACGATCGCCCCGAGCCGAAACAGCCCCAGTGCGAGCCGCAGCACACCCACCATCAAGGCCAGCATCACCGACAGCTCGATAAAGTCCGCACTGCCCGGACTGGCCAGGGGAATCAGCGCCGCTGCCGACATAAGAGACAACATGGCAACCGGCCCCGTATGCAGCTGACTGGACGAGCCCCACAGAGAAGCCACGATGACCGGAACGAACGAGGCATACAGTCCATACACCACGGGCAATCCGGCAAGCTGGGCATAAGCCATACTCTGCGGCACCAGCACCAGGGCCACGGTAATTCCGGCAACCAGATCCGCACGTATCACTTCGCGGTTCATCGGGAACCAGCGCAGGAACGGGAATAACGTAGACAACCAGGCCTGCATGATTACATTACTCCATTGACTCGGAATACTTCTCGGGCCCCAGCACTGACACATCGGAAACGAAAACCGTCAGATGGTGCCCCTTATTAATTAATTGCTCGAGATCATCCAGTAACCCGCTCAATCGTTCGGAAGGTATGATCACATGGAACTTGATATTGGTATCGATATCCAGCATGCCGGACTGCTCACCACTGGAGCCGGCACCCCTGGCCCGAACGACTGTGTAGCCGCTGGCACCACGGTTACGCACCCGGCCGACCAGTTGATCCTCCAACACATCGCTGGTAATGACCGTGACCAGTTTTTCCGGAAAAAGCCTGTGCATCTTCAGCCCTCCTCGTTTAGCCCACGATCCGCTCTGCCAGAGCGTGATAGAGCGGAATGCCAATAATCACGTTAAACGGAAACGTGATTCCCAGTGACAAGGTCAGGTAAAACGACGGATTGGCCTCCGGAACAGCCAGACGCATCGCCGGCGGTACGGCAATGTACGAAGCACTGGCTCCCAGCACGCCGACCAGCAACGTTCCGCCAACGCTCATGTCCAGCACCAGCCCGCCAACAAGCAGCCCGATGGCACCACCTATCAGCGGCATAACAATACCGAACACCAGCAGCACCGGACCTACCTTGCGAAACTCGCGGATACGTCGCGCCGCTTCCATGCCCATCTCGAACAGAAACAGGCACAACACTCCCATGAAGATGTCATCAACAAAGGGAGATAGCTTCTCCATGCTGGCAGGAGATGCAACTGCCCCGATGAACATCGAGCCGATCAGTATAATCACGCTACCGTTGGTGAAAGCCTCATGCAGCAAGCCTCCCAGTTGCCCGTTACCCATGCCGCCCCGTTGTATTATTGCTGTACCACCGCCATTGGCAGAGACGGCGAGGCGTTGGCGCGACCAGGAAGCAAGCAACAGGCCAACGATTATGGCGGGTGACTCCATGACCGCGAGCATGATAACCGGATAGCTCTCATAGCCGATATTCAGGTTATCCAGATAGGCAATCGCGGTCAGAAAGGTACCGGCACTGACTGATCCATAATGTGCCGCAATTGCCGCGGAATTCATGTGATCCACCTTACGGGTCATGAGCAGAAGCGCATAACCGATCAAAGGCAGTGCGAAACCGAGGATGATGGCCCAGAGTACCGAATTGAAAGCCATTGCCAGATCGGCTTTCCCAAGGGCATAGCCTCCGTGGAGACCGATTGCCATCAACAAATAGATGGATAATACCTTGGCCAGATCGGGTGGAACCCGTAAGTCTGATTTTATAGCCCGTGCTATAAAACCCAGCGCAAAAAACAGCACTGCGGGAATGAGCAGATTACTGAGAGCTGACATTGCATTGACCCTCTTTGTTTGTCCTTCATTCCAAGTATGTGCTGTTCAAAACTCATAAAACTAATCGATAATACATCGACAACTGATTGACTGGAGTCGATACATAATTCAGTCCGGCCAGACACGGCGACGCACTGACTGATAACCATCTGCCTGGTTTTTCCCCGTCGTATTTTTCTCATTACGTTTTGCTGCGGTCCTGGAACCGGTTGCGGTCGAGGTTTTTTTTGGCGCTGGTGTTTCGGTCTTATTTTTCTCCTCTGCAGAAACAGACTCGTTATCTTCGGTAGTACCGGACTTTGTTTTGCGCATCGAATCGACAAGTTTCTGCCGTGTTTTGTCACTCTGGCTCATGACGCTAATACCTCCTGGATCAATTGATTGAGTTCAGTTGCTGCATCACTTCCCCGGCGCCCCATGTCATAGATGCTTTTACCTTCAAGAACACTGCTGCGGTAAATCGCACGTCGACGTATCGGCGTTTCTGCAACGGGGATATCGATTTCAGCTACAGCTTCGCGAACCAGGCGTGAAAGCATGGTGCGCGGTTCCAGTTGATTGATAATCAGCCAGGCGGCCAGTTGTGGATTAACTATGCGAGCCTGTTGAATTGCCTGCTCGATATGTACCGTCGCCCACAGGTCGACCGGTGAAGGTTGCACAGGTATCAGGGCCACATCGCAGCCCTGCAGTGCTTCATGGGTCTGTGGTGCCTGAACCGAAGGCGGACAATCCACAACCACATGCTCATGTTGGCGTGCCATTGTGGCAATTGCCTCGCCCAGCGCCCCTTCAGCCACGACCACGGGTAACCGGCTATCACCTATCACTTTCCATTGCACCGAGGAACCTTGCGGATCGGCATCCACCAGGACAGTGTCACTCTGTTCGGCCAGTGCCACCGCCAGATTAATGGACAATGTTGTCTTGCCGGCACCGCCTTTGTTTCCCACCAGAGCGATGACGGACATCCTGCCGGCTCCTAATGCGTCCCTTGCTCTTCGAGCAAGGCATCATATTCGGCAGCCAGGCGATGTTGTTGTTCGCCCACCTCATTGCTCTGTTCATCGGCATGGATAGTCACGTTGACATAATCACGTCCAAAACCCATGTCGGGATACAAACCTTCACGCTCGGAGACATCCGCGGCGCGGTCGAGAAAATCTCGCAGGCTCTGGTAATCGGCAAACTCATAGCGCCGTTCCAGGCGAGCGGGACGGTTGCGTTCCTGCCATTGTTGACTCATGGTTCGCCTCCGTTAAAAAGTGGCGCGTGTCTTGTTGACCTTCACGCCGGGTTGTTCGAGTTCCTTCAGCCATTTCGCCAGATCAGCGGCATGGCCCTGCTCCTCACCGAGGAGTTCTTCAAAAAACAGCCGGTTGTCATGATCCCCGCTGCGTGCACAGTGCTGCGTCGCCTCGGTATACAACCGGATCAGTTCGTTTTCGAATGCATGGTTATGCTGCAACAGTTCCTGCAGGCTGCGGCCAAGCCTGGGTGGGCGCAGTTGCGAGGCATTGGGTGCCACGCCGAGGGCGAGCATGCGGCCGATAATCCGGTCCGCATGCGCCATTTCCTCACTGGCCTCATTGCTCAACCGTTTGGATACCTCGGTCAGCCCCCAGGTCGCGACAAGTCGTGCCTGGGTGCTGTACAGCTGGACCGCCGAGAGTTCCAGACTCAGGGCCCGACCGAGATAACCCAATACGCGTTGATCAGCTTTAGCGTGCAGCATGACGACGGATCAGTCAGCGTCAACCAATCATTTATCTGCTGTTTCACTGTTACCGGCATCGCCGAGCACCTGCTCGACTTCGCGATGCGGACGGGCAATGATATGAGCAGCCACCAGGCCATCGCCTACGCGCTCACACGCATCCGCGCCCGCGCGCACGGCTGCATTTACCGCACCGGTCTCGCCACGCACGAGCACGGTGACATAACCGCCGCCGACAAATTCCCGCCCGAGCAGGCGAACTTCTGCCGCTTTGGTCATGGCATCTGCCGCCTCGATGGCGGGAACCAGCCCGCGCGTTTCAATCATGCCCAGTGCTATGCCGTAGTGTTCAGTGGCCATGGTGTGTTACTCCTCATTAAGTTAAATACAACGCCTGTCTATCAGGCTGCAGTTTTACTGCTACCACCTGTCGGCAGAACCGGTTCTACTTCACGATGCGGACGGGCAATGATGTGTGCCGCAACCAGACCGTCACCTACACGTTCACAGGCATCAGCGCCAGCACGAACTGCCGCGTTAACCGCACCGGTTTCACCGCGAACCAGAACAGTGACATAACCGCCACCAACGAATTCACGACCGATCATGCGTACTTCCGCTGCCTTGGTCATGGCATCTGCCGCCTCGATGGCGGGAACCAGTCCGCGTGTCTCGATCATACCGAGTGCAATGCCGTAGTTGTCGTTTGCCATCTTTCTATCTCCTACTCTATTGACATGATTGTTGAACTGAAAAAATCGCTACAACGCCTGTTCCGTTGTCTCGCCCTTCCCGGTTGACTGA
>NZ_JAVLAZ010000012.1:20225-42478 GCF_031581315.1 Thiohalophilus sp. | reverse complement strand
CCGTCAGTTTTTTCAGACTGAAGTTGATATACAGTTCGCTGTAGATGTCATCATCGTTAAAGTCATCGGCATGACGATCATCCAGATAATCGGCAAACAGGAAAAGATCACCGAATTTCCAGCCACTGGCATGTTGCAGAGTCAATATATCCGTGTCGCTGCGGGCGCTGCCGGCAAACACGGGAGCGGCCAGTGTGCCCCGCTGGTAGTGCAGCTCGGTGGTTTGCCACTGCATGGCAGGACTATGTTCCGTCACAGTGATCGCCGCGATAAAAGCGACGGCAATCAGGCGGTATCTGCTCATGTTGTAGAGACCCGGTTGCGTCCCTCTTTTTTAGAGGTGTAAAGCGCGGCGTCTGCCCGTTTGAACAAATCCGTTAACGAATCATCGTTCTGGTATTCCGCCACGCCAACACTGATCGTGACGTTGACATATTCTCCGTCGCAACGGAACAGATGATTTTCTATGTCTTCACGGATCATTTCAGCTCGCTGTTGAGTTTTCTGTTTGTCAAAACCGTTCATCAGAATTACAAACTCATCGCCACCCCAGCGACATAATGTATCCGAGGCACGAATATGGTTACGGACAATTTCGGTGAAACTGCGCAAAATATTATCGCCACACTGATGCCCGTAAGAGTCATTGAGGATCTTGAAGTTATCGATATCAAGGCAGGTTAGCGTGACCGGGTTGTTGCCCCGGCGGGCTGCGGGGATATCATGATTATAAATAAGCTCGAATACATGACGGTTGGCGGCACCAGTCAATTTGTCAGTGGTGGCCATTTCCTCGAGCCGCTTCTGGTGACGTCGGAACGTGATCCAGGCAATCATCAGCACCAGTGCGGTAATGAGCAGGGCAATGAAAATATTGGCCAGCAAGGCATCGAGGACGCGGGAATCGGCAGCGGATTCGGCCTGTTCGACGATAAGATACCAGTCCAGTTCCGGCACCAGCCGGCTATTGACATAAACCGTTTCGCCACTGGAAGTCTGATAGCTTGCTGAAGCGCTCGGGTTGGCCAGGATGAGTGTGGCAATGCGGCTCATTCCATCGCGTTTCTGCAGGCTGTCAGCGCCCTCGTATTGGCTGCCCCGTACAGTCACTTCGCCACGGCGATTAATGAAATAGATTTCGCGGTTGTAACGTTGCTGGTAATTTTCGATAAGTTGGGCAACGCGATCGACCGATAATCCTATACCCGTCACGCCAATAAAATTGCCGTTGTAATCGGTTACCCGGTAGTTGATGAAGATACTCAAGCGGCCTCGATCCGCTGTGTCGAAATCGAGGTTGATTTCGTAAGGCTCGTTAATCTCTTTGGTTCGAAAGTACCACTGATCATCAGGGTCGTTTTCCGATATAGTTTTGATAACCCCGCTGGGGTGATAATAGTTATGAGTGCGTTCAGAGATGTAAAAGGCTGTGGTGATGTCGTAACGGTTTTGTATTTCTTTCAGATAACGCAATATAGGGTCCTGTTTCTCTTCTTCGGAGATGGCCCAGTCACGTACGAAAGTATCATGTGCCATTAATGAGGAAATCAGAATGGACCGCAGAAGATCGCGTTCGATCTCAGAATAGATGTTGTCGCTGGTTAACGGCAGGGCTTCTTCTGATATCTGGTCCCGGAGCGAATCATGCGATATGAAATAACTGATGATACTGGTCGCAAGAAACGCGACCACCAGAAGCACGGCCAGGGTGGCAGTCAGGTAAGGTTTCTTATATTGCACAGCCTAAAGCCTTATTTATTCGGTAGGGAATAAAATGAATTGGTGTGTAAAACAGGCGTGAGTATAAACAGCCTGCTTTATGGCTGTCCAACAGGTCCGCTTATCATTTGTATATCAGGTCGGTTTTGAACCAGTGAGATTAATGCCATGCCGTATACCACCAGGCAGCGATTGCCCTATTAACGTCTGAAGTTATTGAATGAGGGGCTGCTGTTAAAACTTGTTGAATCCCGGGGACTGAATGCAATGAACGAACTTGCGGGCATGGTGTCGATCTTCAAGGTAAACACAACAGCGGTTTGCGGGTTCTGCTTTAAATTGAGCTGCCGGGCGGCATGGCCTTTTCCTTGCAGGTCAACACTAAGTACCTGTAAAATCAATAACCTTTGTACATGTCTGGCTTGTGAGTCCGACGCTTTACAGGACAATCCATAGCGATGCGAACCCGGGTCAAGATCTGCGGCATTACCCGGCCGCAGGATGCCATTGCCGCCGCCCAGGCGGGTGCCGATGCCATCGGGCTGGTGTTTTATCCGGCCAGTCCGCGGGCGGTGGAGATTGATCAGGCCCGGGAGATCGTCACTGCGCTGCCGCCGTTTGTGACGACGGTGGGACTGTTTGTCGATGCAGAGGAGGCAACGGTCCGGCAGGTACTGACGGCGTTGCCGTTGGATATACTGCAGTTTCACGGTGACGAATCGCCCGAGGCATGTCGCTATTACGCTCGTCCCTACATCAAGGCCCTGCGCATGCGGGAAGAGGCGGATGTTCTGGGCGCGGCGCGAGAGTATCATGATGCGGCCGGGCTACTGCTGGATACCTACCAGGCCGGCGTACCGGGGGGCACGGGCGACAGATTTGACTGGCGGCGGGTCCCGGCCCACCTGACCACGCCGGTAGTTCTGGCGGGGGGACTGACCCCGGAAAATGTTGCCGAGGCGGTGATCACCGCCCGACCCTATGGCGTGGATGTCAGTGGCGGGGTGGAATCCCAGAAGGGCATCAAGGACGCTTATAAAATCCGATCTTTTATCGCAGAGGTTGATCGCGTTGGCAGAGAATAAACCCAAATATCACTATCCGGACGCCCGCGGCCATTTCGGCCCATACGGGGGCCGATTTGTAGCCGAGACCCTCATGGGACCGCTGGAAGAGCTGCGCGAGGCCTACGACCGTTACATGGCGGATGCCGATTTTCAGGCCGAGCTGGACGACGAATTGCGCCAGTATGTCGGCCGGCCCAGCCCCCTCTATTACGCCCGGCGCTGGAGCGAAAAACTCGGCGGGGCACGCATCTATCTCAAGCGCGAGGACCTCAATCACACCGGGGCGCACAAGATTAACAACACGGTCGGTCAGGCCCTGCTGGCCCGGCACATGGGCAAGACCCGGATTATCGCCGAGACCGGCGCCGGCCAGCACGGCGTGGCCACCGCCACCGTGGCGGCCCGGCTGGGGCTGGAGTGCGTGGTCTATATGGGTGCCGAGGACATGCAGCGCCAGTCGATGAACGTCTATCGCATGAAACTGCTGGGTGCCCAGGTGGTACCGGTGGAGTCGGGCTCCCGCACGCTGAAAGACGCGCTGAACGAGGCGATGCGCGACTGGGTGACCAACGTCGACAACACCTTCTATATTATTGGCACCGTGGCCGGCCCGCACCCGTATCCCGCCATGGTGCGCGATTTTCAGGCGATCATCGGTCGCGAATCCCGCGAGCAGATCCTGGCCCAGGAGGGGCGCCTGCCCGACGCGCTGGTGGCCTGTGTGGGCGGCGGCTCCAATGCCATCGGCCTGTTCTATCCGTTTATCGATGATGAATCGGTCGAGATGTACGGCGTCGAGGCGGCGGGCTTCGGCCTGGAGACCGGCCAGCACGCGGCACCGTTGAGCGCTGGCAAGGCGGGCGTATTGCACGGCAATCGCACCTACCTGATGGAAGATGCCCACGGCCAGATCGTCCACACCCATTCGGTCTCCGCCGGTCTCGATTACCCGGGTGTCGGTCCCGAGCACGCCTGGCTGAAGGACTCGGGACGGGCCCAGTATGTCGCGGTCAACGACGACGAGGCCCTGCAGGCCTTTCACGATCTGACGCGGATTGAGGGCATTCTGCCGGCCCTGGAATCGAGCCATGCGCTGGCCTATGTCACCAAACTGGCTCCAACGATGGGCAAGGACCAGATCATTGTGCTGAATCTCTCCGGACGGGGTGACAAGGATATCCACACGGTCGCGACCCATCAGGGGATCGAATTATGAGTCGTATCGCCGGTTGTTTTGCGGCTGCCCGAGAGGCCGGGCGCAAGGTTTTGATTCCGTATGTGACGGCCGGCGATCCCGCCCCGGATCAGACCGTGGCGCTGATGCATGCCATGGTGAAGGCGGGGGCCGATATCATTGAGCTGGGGGTGCCCTTTTCCGATCCCATGGCCGAGGGGCCGGTGATCCAAAAAGCCATGGAACGGGCCCTGACCCATGACGTAACCCTGGATGACGTGCTCGACATGGTGCGTACCTTCCGCGAGCAGGATGATCGGACGCCGGTGGTGCTGATGGGCTATCTCAATCCCATCGAGGTCAAAGGGTACGATCGGTTCGCCGACGAGGCGGCCGGTGCGGGCATCGACGGGGTTCTGACCGTGGATCTGCCGCCGGAAGAGGGGGAGGATTACATCCGCACCCTGCAGGCGCATGATATCGATCGGATCTTTTTGATCTCGCCGACGACCGACCCCGAACGGATGGCGGTGGTCAGCCGGGCCAGCAGCGGGTTTATCTATTATGTCTCGCTCAAGGGCGTCACCGGCGCGGCCAATATTGACACCAAAGCGGTCGGGGATCGCGTTTCGGCGATTCATGCGTTGACAGCGCTGCCGGTAGGAGTAGGCTTTGGCATAAAAGATGCCGAATCCGCCGCTGCCGTGGCCGCCGAGGCCGATGGTGTCGTGGTGGGCAGTGCGCTGGTGCGTAAAATAGAAGAAAATGTCACCTCGGCCGACAAGATCATAACGGCTGTCACGACATTGCTGGGCGAGATGCGTCGGGCGATGGATGCCCGCCAGGGCGTTACCAACAAGACTTAAGGTTGTTCATCGATGAACTGGTTTAGCAAGTTATTACCCACCCGGATCCGCACCGAAGGCGGCAATCGCAAAACCGTCCCCGAAGGATTGTGGAGCAAATGCCAGGCCTGTGGCGCCGTGCTCTACCGCGCCGAGATGGAACGTAATCTGGATGTCTGTCCCAAATGTGATCACCACATGCGTATCAGTGCCCGCCGCCGGCTGGAACAGTTTCTGGACGAAGCGGGCCGCGAGGAGATTGCGGCCAGTCTCAAGCCGGTCGATGCGCTCAAGTTCCGTGACATTAAAAAATACAAGGACCGGCTGCTCCAGGCCCAGCGCGCTACTGATGAAACCGATGCGCTGGTGGCCATGCAGGGGACGCTCAAAGGCATGCCGGTGGTGGCTGCGGCCTTTGAATTCAAGTTTATGGGCGGGTCCATGGGCTCGGTCGTTGGTGAGCGCTTTGTCCGTGCGGTCAATACCTGTATCGAGCACAACATGCCGCTGGTCTGTTTCTCCGCCAGTGGCGGGGCGCGTATGCAGGAGGCGCTGTTCTCGCTGATGCAGATGGCCAAGACCAGCGCCGCGCTGGCCCGCATGAGCAAAAAAGGCATTCCCTTTGTCTCGGTCATGACCGATCCCACCATGGGGGGCGTCTCCGCCAGCCTGGCCATGCTCGGGGATATCAACGCCGCCGAGCCCAACGCCCTGATCGGTTTTGCCGGCCCGCGCGTCATCGAACAGACCGTGCGCGAGACTCTGCCCGAGGGCTTCCAGCGCAGTGAATTCCTGCTCGAACATGGCGCCATCGACATGATTATCGATCGTCGCGAAATGCGCGACCGCCTCGCCAACGTGCTGGCCATGCTGACTCAACAACCCTCCTTATAAGTGTCTAGGTTCCAGGGGCTAGTTTCTAGGACCTAGCCCCTAGCCCCTAGGACCTAGCCCCTGTTCAGGCGGGCGTCATACTTTCGGAACCCACCCTCGTATGCGTTTTAAAACCCTTTCGGAATGGCTCCACTGGCAGGAAAGCCTGCATCCGGCCGAGATCGAGCTGGGACTGGCGCGGGTCGGGGAGGTGTTCTCGCGTCTATGTCCGGAGCCTTTGCCGTTTACCGTGGTCACGGTGGCCGGGACCAACGGCAAGGGTTCGAGTATTGCGGCGCTGGAGGCGATGCTGCGCGCCGGGGGCTACCGGGTTGGCGCGTATACGTCACCGCATTTGCTTCGTTACAACGAGCGGATTCGGCTCGATGGCGAGCCAGTGAGTGATACGGCGCTGGTCGAGGCGTTTGAGCGGGTGGATCAGGCCCGGGATGACATCTCACTGACCTATTTTGAATTCGGCACGCTGGCGGCGCTGCGTATCTTCGCCGATGTCACGCCGGAAATCGTACTGCTGGAAGTGGGCCTTGGCGGCCGGCTGGATGCGGTCAATATCGTCGATCCCGATGTGGCGCTGATCACCGCCATCGGTATCGATCATACCGCCTGGCTGGGGGAGGATCGCGAGACGATTGCCGGCGAAAAGGCCGGGATCATGCGCCCCGGCGGGCCGGTGGTGTGCAGCGATCCACGCCCGCCGGCGGCGATTGCCGATCGGGCCGACAAGCTGGGGGCCCCACTGTACCAGCTGGGCCGCGAATTTGATTACCGGTTGCACGGCGACAGCTGGGACTGGCAGCGCACGACGCTGCCCCGACAGAGCCTGGCCGATTTGCCGCGCCCGGTCCTGGGGGGAGAACACCAGTATCGCAACCTGGCGGGGGCGTTGATGGTGGTGTCGCTGCTGCGCGAACGTTTCTCGCTCGACCGGTCCCAGATCGAAGCCGGCCTGGCGCAGATGGTCTTGTCCGGGCGTTTGCAGACTATCCCGGGTGATCCGCCTCTGCTGCTGGATGTGGCCCACAATCCCGACGGCGTCGAACAACTGGCCCGGGCCCTGGTGACGGAACCGGTGGCGGGGCGTAACTGGGCCATTGTCGGCATGATGGGGGACAAGGATCTGCACGGCGCGCTGCAGCCGATCCTGGCGCAGATTGCCGGCTGGTTTCCCGTGGCCTTGCCGGAGGTGCCGCGGGCGGCTTCCGCGGCCCGACTGGAGGCGATCCTGCGTGAACTGGGCGCGGTGTCTGTGACGCCCTGCAGCGATATGTCACAGGCCCTGAAACAGGCCCGCAGCGTCGCCGCGTCCGGCGATCGTATTGTGGTGTTCGGATCCTTTTATACGGTGGCGGAGGGCCTCTCCCAGACCCTATAATACGTCCCTGTTTCCAGTGCCCTGTGTCGGGAGTGTCGTGGACGAAAATCAGCTCAAGCAACGCATCGTTGGGGCCATCGTACTGGTCGCCCTGGCTGTCATCTTCATCCCCATGTTGCTCAGCGGCGATCGGGATGGGGACATGTCCATTGTGGAATCCAATATCCCGGCCAAACCCGAGCATGTGGATCGGGTGAAAACCCTCGATATCGAACCGCCTGCAGCGCCGCCGCCTGCCGAACCGGTTCGTCGCAGCCCCGTGGATGAGCATACACCGCCGTCGTCAGAGACGGCACCTTCAACCGGCACCGGGGACAACAGGGCGGAAACCGAATCCCGTTCCGAAGCTCAAGTCAATGAACCGGCCGTCGACAAGAAGGCGTGGGCCGTGCAGGTTGGCAGTTTCAGTAAACAGAGTAATGCGCTGGGATTGCGAGAGAAACTGCGCGATCAGGGTTACAGCACCTTTGTTGAAAAAGTGTCCACCGACAATGGCCCGATTTATCGGGTCCGTGTCGGGCCGGAAGTGCGACGCAGCAAGGCCGAGGAACTGCAACAGGCGTTGCAGGCCAAACTCAAGCTCGAAGGTCTGGTGGTCGCGCATCCATGATGGCATCTGAAGCGAAATACGCGGCACTCTGATGCTGGGCGTCGATTACGCGATTCTGGGAATCCTGGTGATTTCCACGTTCATCAGTCTGTTACGCGGTTTTGTGCGCGAGGCGTTGTCGCTGGCAGGCTGGATTCTGGCGTTCTGGGTCTCGCTGACCTTCGCGACCGGGCTGGCCGGGTTATTGACCAATACTTTCGAGGATCCGACGTTCAGATTGATTGCGGCCTTTGTCGGGCTATTTATTCTGTCCCTGATCGTTTCGGGTGTGGTGAATTTTTTCGCGGTCAAACTGGTGTATCGTACCGGATTGACCAAAATGGATCGGTTTCTGGGCCTGTTGTTCGGGTTCGGACGCGGCGTGGTGATTGTCTCGATACTGGTCCTGATGGCGGGGCTGACAACCTTGCCCAGGGAACCCTGGTGGGACGAGTCGTTTTTTCTGTTCCGTTTTCAGGCAATTGCCGAAGGGATTCAAAGCCTGTTGCCGGACTCGATTGGCGACAATTTCCGGTTTGAATGACCGGCGGTGGAACTATACTTTGACTGTGTAACCCGGTTACACAAGTAACAAAAAGGGTAGTGTGGAATGTGCGGAATTATTGGCATCGTGGCAAAGCAGGCGGTCAATCAGGCGCTGTATGACGGCCTGACGGTATTGCAACACCGCGGTCAGGATGCGGCGGGTATTATGACCTGCGAAAACGATCGAATGTATATGCGCAAGGACAACGGCCTGGTACGCGATGTGTTTCATACCCGGCACATGCTGCGTCTGCCGGGCAATATGGGCATCGGCCATGTACGCTATCCGACTGCCGGCTGTGCCAGCTCGGCCGAGGCGCAACCTTTTTATGTTAATTCGCCGTTTGGTATTGCCCTGGCGCACAACGGCAATCTGACCAATGCCAAGGAGCTAAAGCGGGATCTGTTCCTGTCGGATCGACGGCACATCAACACCAATTCGGATTCGGAGATTCTGCTCAACGTTTTCGCGCACGAGCTACAGAACCAGGGCACGCTCACTCTGAGCCCCGATGATATTTTTGCCGCAGTCAGTGCCGTGCACCGGCGTTGTCAGGGAGCCTACGCGGTGGTGGGGATGATCACCGGGCGGGGCATTTTTGCCTTTCGCGATCCCTACGGTATCCGGCCGGTGGCGTTCGGCAAACGGCATACCGACAAGGGCACCGAATACATGATTGCCTCCGAGAGCGTGGCGATCGACGTGCTCGGATTCGAGCTGGTTCGCGATCTCGAACCGGGCGAGGCAATTTACATTGACGCCGACGGCACCCCCCATACCCGTCAGTGCGCCGACCAGAGCAAGCTATCGCCCTGTATTTTCGAGCACGTCTACTTTGCCCGTCCCGATTCCATTATCGACGGTGTGTCGGTGTACAAGGCACGCCTGCGTATGGGGGATTATCTGGCACGCAAGATTATGCGTGAATGGCCGGATCATGATATCGACGTGGTCCTGCCGATTCCCGATACCAGCCGCACCTCCGCGCTGCAATTGTCCTATACGCTGGGGGTCAAATACAGCGAGGGCTTTATCAAGAACCGCTATATCGGCCGCACCTTTATCATGCCCGGGCAGAAACAGCGCAAGAAATCGGTACGCCAGAAACTCAATGCCATCGAGCTGGAGTTTCGTGGCAAGAATGTCCTGCTGGTGGATGACTCCATCGTGCGTGGTACTACTTCACAACAGATCATCCAGATGGCGCGCGAAGCCGGCGCCAACAAGGTCTATTTTGCTTCAGCCGCGCCACCGGTGCGGTATCCCAATGTCTACGGGATCGACATGCCCGCTGCGGATGAACTGATTGGTCATGGTCGTGACGAGAAACAAATAGCCCAGGCAATTGGTGCCGACAAACTGATCTATCAGGACCTGTCCGATCTGATCGAGGCGGTGAAGAAAAAAGTGCCGAGTCTGAAACAATTTGACACCTCGGTCTTCGATGGTACCTATGTGACCGGTGATGTCAGTGAAGCTTACCTGCAGCATATTGAATCACTGAGGAATGACAAGGCGCGCAGTCAGGACTCCAGCGCCGACGGTGAAGTAGTGGAAATCCGCAACTCGGTGTAAGCGACTTGACGCCGCATTGAGGCTGACCTATGATAAATTTTATCGCGCCGATTTAACTCAACTTGCGGGCGCGTAATAAATCCGGCTAAAGCGAGCGCGGACCCGCTTTGGCTTGAACAGCTTGGCGGGTTTTTTGTTATCGGCGGAGTAAAAATAAATCTCTCGCCAAGACGCAAAGCCGCAAGGAATAATATTTCTTCTCCGCGCCTTTGCGTCTTGGCGAGAGATAGAGTTTTTTCGAGTACAGTAGGTCAGGCTGCGCCGATGCGCTACCTGACATATTTATCTACGAAATGTCACGCAGGTTATTGCCAGCGTGGCCTGCGCTCGAGGTGGTTTTTGTTGACGGCGAGGTAAAATAATCTCTCGCAGAGCTGCAAAGCCCGCAAAGGATAATAGTTGCTCTCTGCGCCTTGGCGTCCTGGCGAGAGAAAGAATTTTTATCGAACAATACTGAGGAACAACGATGACGGATTTTGATGACGAGTGGGCGGTGGAGACGCTGGCGGTGCGGGCCGGGCAGGTACGCACGGCGGAAAACGAGCATTCGGAACCGATCTTTGCCACTTCCAGCTATGTGTTCGGCAGTGCCGCCGAGGCCGCGGCGCGCTTCAAGGGGGAGTCGCCGGGAAATATCTATTCGCGGTTTACCAACCCGACAGTACGGACCTTTGAACAACGTCTGGCCGCGATGGAAGGCGGGGAGTCCTGTGTGGCGACCTCCTCGGGTATGTCAGCGATCCTCAGCACCTGTCTGGCGCTGCTACAACAGGACGATCATATTGTCTCTTCGCGCTCGATCTTCGGTACCAGTGTCGTGCTGTTTGATAAATATCTCAGCAAGACAGGTATCGCAACCAGTTATGTCCCGTTAACGGATATTGCAGCATGGGAAAACGCGATCCGACCGGAAACAAAAATGCTGTTTCTTGAAACACCCTCCAATCCACTGACCGAAGTAGCCGATATCCGGGCGCTGGCCGATCTGGCCCATGCGCATGATTGTCTGCTGGTGGTGGATAACTGTTTTTGCACGCCGGTGCTGCAACAGCCGCTGAAGCTCGGCGCCGATATCGTGATCCATTCGGCAACTAAATATATCGATGGACAGGGACGTTGTATTGGCGGTGCCGTTGTGGGTGACAACAAGCGGGTGGGCGAAGAGGTGTATGGTTTTTTACGCAGCGCCGGCCCGACGCTCAGTCCGTTCAATGCCTGGGTGTTTCTCAAGGGGCTGGAGACGCTCAACGTACGCATGAAAGCGCACAGTGACAATGCCCAGCAGCTGGCCGAGTATCTGCAACAACATCCCAATGTGAGCCAGGTATTTTATGCCGGGTTACCGGATCACCCGCAGCATGAACTGGCCAGTCGTCAACAAAGCGGTTATGGCGGCGTGCTGGCTTTTGAAGTGAAAGGCGGGCAGGAGGCGGCCTGGAAACTGATCGACAACACCCGCCTGTTGTCCATTACCGCCAACCTGGGGGATGCTAAAAGCACTATCACCCATCCGGCAACAACCACGCACGGAAGGCTCAGCGACGAACAGCGCGCCGAGTCCGGTATCACACCCGGACTGGTGCGGGTCGCCGTCGGACTGGAAAACGTCGGCGACATCATTACCGACCTCGAACGGGGCCTGCGATAAACGACTATTCTGAAATGAGTGTTATTAACGCGGAGGGCGCAGAGGCGCGGAGTCGCAGAGAAAATTCTTTATGTCTTGAGATAGTTAGAGATATGTAGTGTTTGCCAACCGGTTTGTTTTTCAAAATGAGACCCTGGCTGGGATTTACTAAACGAAGCCATCATGATGACCAATTATTTTCACCTCCGCGTCTTTGCGCCTCTGCGTCCTCCGCGTTATTTTCAGAGCATTAAAAAAGGAGGTTTTCGCACAAGATATCGCGATTCCCGGTTGTAAGAATTGTCCTACATGATTTTCAGAAAAGGCTGACAATCATCCCTTCACTGGCGCTGCTAGAATCAAGGTATCCATCAGGATGATGCTGAATGGACTCGAACCAGAGGGATGCTGTATGAAACCTTATACTTTTACGGATAATCATTCGTTGATGATCAATGAAGAACATACTGAGCAGCCTCAAGAGTCTGCCGAGATCAAGCAGGATGAGACGTTCGAAGCCAATTATCCCCGCGAACTTAACAAGCGGGGCTTACTGGTTTCGCTCGGGATATCGGTTGCGCTGGTTGGCCTTTTGATCATCACTCTCCTGTGACGCCGGGACGTCTTCCAGCCTGGCCAGAAGCTGCCGGGTTGTGGCATTAACATCGAGCCGGGCCAGGGTTTCCGGCTCGATCCAGGCGGCGTCGAGCGCGTCGTCGTCGGCCTGTGGCTCCCCGTCGAGATATTCGGCCAGCAAATCCACGATGACATAGTGATAACGCAGTTCACCCTTGTTATCCCGATCAATGACATCGAAACTGAAGACCGGTTCACCGGCCCGGATGTGAATCCCGGTTTCCTCCCTGATTTCCCGTTCCGCGGCCTGTTGCAGGGTTTCGCCGGCATGGACTTTACCGCCCGGGATTGTCCACTGGCCGGCATTGGGTTCGGTACCTCGTTGAATCAGTAATACGGCCGTGCCACGACGAACGACCGCACCGACCGCCACCTGGGGGTAAGAGGACATAAAAAACTCTCTGCAGTGTCTGCTGCGAAGAGCTTATCAGATTGCCGTGTCCCGCGGGGGCTATTCGGCCTGCCACTCCTGTTCCAGCAATAGCCGGGCAGGTTGACGATGATTTCGCCGCAGCCACAATACCAGCACACCGGTGACGCTCATCAGCAGACCGCAGACAAAGGACATGATGCTGTCCAGCAGTAACATGGCCGCGATTCCGCCGCAGACATAAAAATAGGGCAAAACTTCGTAAACCGGTTTGGGAAGCATGGGAAAGTCCTCGCTGGTTTCGTTCCATGAAAAAACCGTACGCCGCGTTAACGGGCGGCAGGGTTGGCAATAATTTCAGCCTAGCACCATTTTGCCCCGATGCCAGCGCTACACCCCATTTATTGACCCCCACGATAAAACGGGTATGGTGTCAGCCCATGCCACACTCCGCTATCGATCCCCGCGCCCTGTTATTGTCGCTCTATCAGGCGGGCCTCAAGGCCGTCGCCGGCGAAACGGTGACCCGCCGTTATCTGAGCCAGAGCAACTGGCAGGCCGACACACCGGTGGCTGTGATGGCCTGTGGCAAGGCGGCCCCGGCCATGGCCCGGGGTGCACAGGCGGTTCTCGGCCAACGGATCGATCAGGGACTGCTGGTTACCAAACACGGTTATCGCGAGACCGGTTTGCCGCCATGCTGGCAATGCCTGGAAGCCGGTCACCCGCTGCCCGATGAGTCCAGTCTGCAGGCCGGTCAGCGATTGCTGGACTTTGTGGCGCAGCTGCCGCCCGCCATGCCCTTGCTGAGTCTGATCTCCGGGGGCACCTCGGCACTGCTGGAGGTATTGCCGCCAGGGGTGAGTCTGGCGGACCTGCGGCAGGTCAATACCTGGCTGCTGGGCAGCGGTCTCAACATCGCCGACATGAACCGGGTGCGCAAGGCCCTGTCCTGTCTCAAGGGGGGCAAGCTGGTGAACTATCTGGGCGAGCGGCCGGTACTCAATCTGATGATTTCCGATGTGCGCGGTGATGACCCGGCCGTAATCGGTTCGGGACTGCTGACGCCGGACCGGGATCCTCTCCCCTCGAATCTCCCCGGCTGGCTAACTACCCTGCTGGCCCACAGCGCCGATTGTCCCCCCGGCCGGGCGGTGTTGCCGGCTGTGGAACCGCAGATTGTTGCCAGCAACCAGGACGCCTGTGAGGCGGTCGCTGAGGCGGCCCGGGCCCGGGATATAGCGGTGACAATCCTGCCACCCCACTATGGCCCGGTCGCCGAGGTGGCCTCAGGGCTGGCCGGGTTCCTGCGCTCGGCAGGAGCGGGGGTCTATGTCTGGGGCGGTGAGCCCACCCTGGAATTACCCCCGCAGCCGGGCCGTGGCGGGCGCAACCAGCACCTGGCATTGAGCCTGGCCAAGGCGCTGGGCGGGGAGCCGGGCATCAGCGTGTTATGCGGCGCCACCGATGGCAGTGACGGGCCCGGTAACGATGCCGGGGCGATTATCGACGGCACCACCGTGCGACAGGCCTCCGACTACCCCGGCGGTGCCGCCGGCGCGCTGGATCGGGCCGACAGCGGGACCTTTCTGGCCGAGGCCGGGGCACTGATCTCCACCGGCCCGACCGGGACCAATGTCATGGATCTGGTTATCGCTATCAAAACAGGGCCGAGGGACGAGTGACGAGGGACGAGGCGAGTTTACTCGGGTCGGTTTTGACTTGTTTTCCTTCTGTGTTCTTTCCCGATCGAGGCAGGCTGTTACAATATCGCTATGAACCAGCCGGATACGCCTCGTAACTCGTCCCTCGTCCCTCGGCCCTCTGTTTTTGATGAGGCCGAAACCTGTCTGCGCGCCTGTGATCCCGATACCAAACTGCAGCAGACGCGGGTGGTGTCAGCGACCTGGCAGGCGGGGGAATTGTCGTGCGAGTCGAGTGGGGAAGCGGTGTGCCTGTCCGAGCCGGGGCGTCCCGGGCGGCCGGAGCTGGTGGCGCCGCGGGATCTGCCGGCCCGTAGTACAGCCAGTGAGGCGGGTCGGGCGGCGCTGATCCACTCTATTTGTCATATCGAATTCAATGCCATTAACCTGGCCTGGGACGCGGTGTACCGTTTCCGTGATTTGCCAGGGGACTATTACACGGACTGGATCAAGGTGGCGCGCGAGGAGGCGTATCATTTCAGCCTGCTGCGCGATCATCTGCGTCACCTGGGCTATGACTATGGCGATTTTCCGGCGCACAACGGATTATGGGAGATGTGTCTGCAAACGGCCCATGATCCGCTGGTACGCATGGCGCTGGTGCCACGGGTGCTGGAAGCGAGGGGACTGGATGTGACACCGGGAATCATGCGCAAGCTGGAACAAAGCGGCGATGATAACGCCGTGGATCTGTTACGGATCATTCAACGCGACGAAGTCGGACATGTCGCCATCGGCTCGCGCTGGTTTCGTTATTTGTGTGAACAGCGTGGACTGGCGCCGGAAGCGACATTCCGGGAATTATTCAATCAATACATGCCGGCGGGTGGCCGGGGGCCGCTGGACAGGGCCTCACGCCTGCAAGCCGGTTTTTCCGAAGCTGAACTGGATTATATCGAAGGGGCAGGATGATGTTGCAGTACAAAGCCGTAATTATGAGCCTGGTAGCGTTGACGTTGCTGGGGGGGTGTGACACTTCAGAACCGGACCCGGGTAAACAGACGTCGGTCAAGATTGATTTCATGGAACACGAACAATATGTCAAACCCTATCCAACCCGACTGATTGTCACCAACAAGTTCATGCGCTTCGATGACGGTGAAGGCTCCACCAGTTTTATCCTGTTTAACCGGGATACCGATACCATCTACAGTGTCAATGACGATGATCGCACTGTGATGTCACTGAAAAGCCAGGAGGTTGAACTGGATCCGCCGATGGAGCTGGAACTGGAAGAACGCAACCTGGGGACGCTGGATGATGCGCCACAAATTCAGGGGATGACGCCGATGCATTATCAGTTCTTCGCCAATGGCGAGGTCTGTTATGACGTGGTGGCTGTCAAGGGGCTGATGCCTGATGTGGTCAATGCCATGCAGGCCTTTAAAGCCATACTGGCCAATGACAGCAAAGTGACTTTCAATAATATTCCCGCCGATCTTCACGATGCCTGTAACATGTCCATGAGTACCTTCGCGGCCGGTCGGCATCTGAAACACGGTTTCCCGATCCAGGAGTGGAGCGTCGATGGCGACGGACGCACACTGGTCGATTACACTGAAGATTACGAACCGGACCCGGCGTTGTTCGAACTGCCGGAGGATTACCGTCATTTCTCCGTTCAGGATATGCGTACCGGCAAGGTGACCGGCGGCGGGCATTGAGGTTGCTCTATGTAAGTCCGCAAATTAACGCGAATAAACGCAAATCAGTAATGGAATAATACGTAGGGCGGTATAAGCACAGCGGTATCATTGCTCCCCGAAAGATGGTCGGAACACCATGGAGCTTTTGCCCGAAAGTCGCGTGAATGGGGGCGAATTTTCCCTGCCACAAAATTTTGCGTTTATTCGCGTTTATTTGCGGATTGTTTATTCTGCCAATGGCAGCAGTAGGCCGGATCAAGCGCAGCGGATCCGGCAATCTTCTTAAAGCGGCAGTCCTTCCAGCCGGCAGCTGCTTGCATCACACACCAGCACGCTACCCTGTTCATACCAGTCTCCCAGTACGATGCGTCGTGTCGGCTGGCCGTCCAGTTCGAACTCGTGAATGGCCGGGCGATGGGTATGGCCGTGAATCATCTGGACTACGTTGTGATCGCGCAGCATTTGTTCCACGGCCCCGGCATTGACGTCCATGATCGCTTCATCCTTGGTACCGGTCTCGAGCTTGCTGGTTTCACGGTATTGTCTGGCCAGCGCCAGTCGCTCTTGCGGCGATTTGGCCAGTAAGGCTTCCTGCCATTGTGGATCACGCACCATGCGACGAAATTCCTGGTAGGGCTGATCGTCGGTGCAGAGTGTATCACCGTGTAATAACAGGGTCGGTGTACCATAGAGGTCAATGGTGCTCGGTTCGGGCAGCAGTTCGGCGCCACTTAGGCGGCAGAACTCCTCGCGCATGAGAAAATCCCGGTTGCCGTACATGACATACAGCGGCACCTGACGCGAAAGTGTATGCATGGCGTCGATGGCTGCCCGATAGTCCGGCAGGATCATGTCGTCGCCCAGCCAGACTTCGAACAGATCGCCGAGTATATAGAGTGCCTCGGCGCGACTGGCTCGCTGTTGCAGGAAATCGATGAACAGCCGGGTGATCTCGGGCCGTTCATCGCTGAGGTGCAGATCGGAAATGAAAAGAGTCGCCATACCCGGAATTATTCGACTTCCACCCGTTCGATCACAATGTCTTCCTTGGGCACATCCTGGTGAGGGCCGAAGGAGCCTGTCTCGACCTGGCGGATTTCATCAACGATATCCATGCCCTCGATGACCTTGCCGAATACGCAATAGCCCCAGCCCTCGGCCGTTTCGGAACGAAAGTTCAGAAAATCGTTGTTGGAAACGTTAATAAAGAACTGGGAGGAGGCGGAATGGGGATCCGGGGTGCGGGCCATGGCAATGGCGCCGCGTTCGTTCTTCAGTCCGTTGTTGGCTTCGTTCTGGATCGGCGCATCGGTTTTTTTCTCGCGCATGCCCGGCTCCATACCGCCACCCTGGACCATGAAGTTTTCAATTACACGATGGAAAATCGTTCCATCATAAAAGCCGTTCTTCGCATAGTTCAGAAAGTTTTCAACCGTTTTAGGCGCTTTTTCGGCGTTGAGTTCCAGCACAATCGTGCCTTTGTTGGTATGCAGTTTGACCATGGGAGTTCCTGGTTAGTTGGACGAAGAAGGCTGCTCTGGATTGAGCAGGGTGACTTTCTGGATGATGATCGGGGTTTTGGGTACATCCTGCGCAAAAGGGCCGCCGGCACCGGTTGTGACGGACTTGATTTTGTTCACGACATCCATGCCCTGGACCACCTTGCCGAAGACGGCATAACCGTACTTGCGGGGTGTTTTTCCACGGTGATTGAGAAACTCATTGTCGGCGACATTGATAAAGAACTGGGCCGTGGCTGAATGGGGATCCATGGTGCGGGCCATGGCGATGGTACCGGGTTTGTTTGGCAGCCCGTTGTCGGCTTCATTGATCACCGGTGCCCGGGTTTCCTTGCGTTCGTAACCGGGTGTAAAACCGCCTCCCTGGATCATGAAGTCGTCGATCACGCGGTGAAACAACGTGTTATCGTAAAAGCCGTCCTCGGCATAGCGCAGAAAATTGGCAACCGTCTTGGGGGCTTTATCCGGTGCGAGCTCCAGGACGATGGTGCCCATGCTGGTTTGCATTTCGACCCGCGGCGCGGATTCCGCGGATTCCTGGGCCAGGACGGAAGCGGGGACGAGCAGAAGAATCAGTTTGAGCCAGAGCAGGATATTTCGCATAACAGCATTCCCAAAGGTTGTCGCAAGAGGGGCCATAATAATGGGTTTGCGCGGCCGGTAAAAGTCTTGAATCAGCCCGTGGATTTTGTCTGGGCCGGGGAATTCCGGTACCCTACGCGCTGGTTGGCGCGAGGTGCGCCGGCGTTTGTGACGAGTGATGCCAATGCTGCAAATCCATAATAATCTGACCCGGCGCAAGGAAGCGTTCCAGCCCATCGATCCGGCCAATGTCAGGATGTATGTCTGCGGGATGACGGTCTATGACATGTGTCACATCGGCCATGCCCGGGTACTGGTGGTGTTCGATGTGGTCTACCGCTATTTGTGCGAGGTGTTTGGCCCCGAGCACGTCACTTATGTGCGCAATATCACCGATATTGACGACAAGATTATCCAGCGCGCCAGCGAAAATCATGAGCCCATCGATAACCTGACCGGCCGCTATATCGAAGAGATGAACCGTGATGCCGGGGCGCTGGGCGTGTTACACCCCAACCAGGAACCACGGGCGACGCTGCATATGCAGCAGATCATCGAAATGATTGGTGCTCTGGTGGAGAAGGGCTATGCCTATGCGGCCGACAACGGCGATGTTTACTACGACGTCAGTCAGTTTGAAGGCTACGGGCGTTTGTCCGGCAAACATATCGAGGATCTGCGTTCCGGTGAGCGCATTGCGGTCGACGAGGCCAAGCAGGATCCCCTCGACTTTGTCTTGTGGAAGGCCGCCAAGCCGGAGGAGCCGGCCTGGGACTCCCCCTGGGGCAAGGGTCGCCCCGGCTGGCATATCGAGTGCTCGGCCATGTCCACCCACTGTCTGGGGCACCATTTCGATATCCATGGCGGCGGACTGGATCTGCAGTTTCCCCATCATGAAAATGAAATCGCCCAGTCCGAGGCCGCAACCGGCGAGACCTTCGTCAATGTCTGGATGCATAACGGCTTTGTACGGGTGGACGAAGAGAAAATGTCCAAGTCACTGGGCAACTTTTTCACCATCCGTGATGTGCTGCAGCAGTATGCGCCGGAAGTGCTGCGCTATTTTATCCTCTCCAGTCATTACCGCAGCCCGCTCAATTATTCAGATCAGCATCTGGACAATGCCAAAGGCGCATTGACCACGTTGTATACCGCCTTGCGGGGGCACGAGGAGATCGAACCGGCGGCGGCCAGTACGGCCTATGTCGAACGCTTTCGCACCGCCATGGACGATGATTTCAACACGCCCGAAGCGCAGTCGGTCCTGTTTGATCTGGCCCATGAGATTAACCGTCAGGGGGATCCGGCAGCGGTGCAACAGGCGGCCGCCACACTTAAATATCTCGGCGGCCTGCTCGGTCTGCTGCAACAGTCGCCACAGGCGTTTTTGCAGGGCGAGGCGGCCGGCGACGGGCCGGACAGCGATGCCATCGAGGCGCTGATTCGTCAGCGCACCGAGGCGCGTGCCAACAAGGACTTTGCAGAGAGTGACCGGATCCGCGATGAACTGCACGACCAGGGTGTGATACTCGAAGACGGCCCCGGGGGCACTACCTGGCGGCGTGTGTAAGTTTCCGTCGTTCACTAGCGACCAACTGTCTGAATCCGTTGCAAGGAGGTCAATGTGAAGATCCGAACGCTGGTATTGTTGCTCGTGGGACCCTTTTTGCTATCGGGCAATCCGGTCTTTAGCCAGGAAGCCCTCCAGGAAGATGAGACGCATGTCGCGACCTGGAATCGCTTTGCGGAGCAGACCCTGGCACTGCATCGGCAATTGATTGACGAGCACGACGTTGAACGCCAGACCACGACGGGTGGCTATGCCCACCTGCCGGAATTTTATCGTCAGGAAAGTTATTTTCACGACGGCGAGCTGATCAGCCGGGTACAATGGGAAATCGAATCCGGCGACCTGCATGTGATCGAAGTATTTATTCGCGATGATGAGGGGCGCGTGGTGCGCGATTACACTGCCGCCTATCTGCCCGAATACCATAACGCGCCGACCCAGACCCTGGTGAGTTTCCATGCCTACAATAAGGGTCTGCACGCGTTTCGCAGCTTTGATGCCTCGGGCGAACTGAACGTGGAGCGGTGTACCGGAACACACGAGGGTGAGCCGGTAGAATTGCTGGTTGATCTGGGATCGGTTTTTGGCAGTGCAGAGGAAGATCGCGAATTGCAGCAAACCCCTGTTTACCGTCGCTGCTTTGCTGACTTGCCCGAGAAGCCGGGCAAGTATCTTCAGCCTCAGTAAGTCCCACAGAGGTAGGCCGGACATAGCAAAGCGGTGTCCGGCAGGATAGGTCGCAAAGGTTTAATGATCGTGGAAGTTGTTACAGGCGTCGACCGTGTTCTGCAGTAGCATCGCCACGGTCATGGGGCCGACTCCGCCGGGCACCGGGCTGATCCAGGCGGCGTGTTGGCTGGCGGAGGCAAAATCGACATCCCCGATCAGCTTGCCGGCCTCGGTGCGGTTGATCCCCACATCGATCACGGTGGCGCCGGGTTTAACCCAGTCGCCATCGACCACCCCCGGTTTGCCGACCGCCACCACGACAATCTCGGCTTCGCGCACCTTCTGTTCCAGATCCCGGGTAAACCGGTGGCAGACCGTGACCGTGGAGCCGGCCAGTAACAACTCCAGCGCCATCGGGCGGCCGACGTGGTTGGAAGCGCCAACGACCAGCGTGTCCTGGCCCTTGACCGGCTGCCCGGTGCTCTCCAGCATGGCGATGACGCCGCGCGGGGTGCAGGGGCGCAACACCGGCATGCGCACCGCCAGACGGCCGATATTATAGGGATGAAAGCCGTCCACATCCTTGTCGGCCTTGATGCGTTCGATGACGGTTTCCTGATCGATATGCGGGGGCAGGGGCATTTGCACCAGAATCCCGTCCACCACCGGATTGGCGTTCAGCTCATCGATCAGGGTCAGCAGGCGGTCCTGTTCCGTATCAATTGGCAGGTCATAGGCATAGGAGTTGATCCCGGCCTCCTCGCACGCCTTGCGCTTGTTACGCACATACACTTCCGAGGCCGGATCATTGCCGACCAGGATGACAGCCAGTCCGGGGGCCCGTTTTTCGGCCTCCAGCCGGGCATCCACCTGCTGTTTCACCAACTGGCGCCGCTGGGCGGCGAGGGCCTTGCCATCGATAATCTGGGCTGTCATGCAAACCTGTCCGAATTCGGGTTTCTGGGATTGAAAACCCTGTTATGATCGCATGATAGCGGCGTCAGGCCAAGCATGCGGCGGAAAATAGCAGCAATTTCATTGACCTGCATCGTCAGTATGCGTATTATCGCCGCCCTTGTCCGGGGAATAGCGCAGTCTGGTAGCGCGCCTGCTTTGGGAGCAGGATGTCGGGGGTTCAAATCCCTCTTCCCCGACCAGTTCAGCGCCCGTAGCTCATCTGGATAGAGCATCGGCCTTTAAGCTCGTCCTGAGGGACGAACGAGGAGCCTTTGCAGGGAACCGGAACCTGCAAAGTGGATCGCACTGTATCGGGGAAACCTTAACAGGTCAGGCTGATGGCAATCCCGAGGAAACCGGTGGTTCGCCCTCTGGGCGCTATGATAAAATCATCGGGATCCGTAGAGGCCATACGTGCGACACCTGAGACGGTGAAGAGATGGTCCAGACCACAAACGGATGGAATCCGGCAGCGAAAGCTGTAGCGGGTAAGCTAAGCCGAGGGTAGCAGGTTCGAGTCCTGCCGGGCGCGCCAATACCCAGGTTCTAGCGGCTAGTAACTAGAATCTAGATACTTGTTCTATGGTGGCTGTAGCTCAGTTGGTAGAGTGCAGGATTGTGGCTCCTGTTGTCGTGGGTTCGATTCCCATCAGCCACCCCATCTGATCTGCGGGCTGCTCTTCGGGCAGCCTGTTTCTTTCCTGTTAGCGTCTTATTTTGACCTCTCGAATCGCGGGGCCGGATCTTCCCGGTAGGCGCGCGATACGCTTTTGTGCTGGTTTTAACCGATTGTTTTTCCTGACTTAGTTATGAACAAGTTGACATAGTCCGTAAAACTGCTTCCCTTGAGCATAACAGGATGTACTGTTATGCCAATCAGGAGGTGTCAAATGAAACAACGCAAAACACCGTTAAGTGTACTCATTGTCTGTTTGCTTTTCCCGTTCTCTCTGGCTGCCAATGCGCATGGCGGTTCCGGTATGGGCATGATGGGACAAATGGATGACGATGATTACCAGGGACAGATGCAGGGCCGTGGCATGATGGGCGGCATGGGCATGATGAATGGCATGCATGGCGGAAACATGATGGGCGGTATGGGGCCTGTGATGATGCTGGATCTGGACGACAAACAGCGCCAGGCAATGCGTGATATGCAGCGCAAGATGCAGAAGAAGAACTGGGAGCGCA
>NZ_JAVLAZ010000012.1:9456-20125 GCF_031581315.1 Thiohalophilus sp. | reverse complement strand
CGCCAGGCAATGCGTGATATGCAGCGCAAGATGCAGAAGAAGAACTGGGAGCGCATGGGCGAGATGATGGATCTGCGCCACCAGTTGCAGGATATCATGGCGGCCGACAAGCCGGACCCGACCGCTGCCGGTCGGATTTATGACAAGATGGCCAATCTGCGCAAGCAGATGTTCCAGGATCGGCTGGAGGCCCGCAACCGGATGATGGACAAACTCACAGCGGAGCAGCGGGAGCAACTGCGTGAGATGCACCGTAAATATGGGCGCGGCACGATGGGCGGCCAGGGCATGATGATGGAGTGAGCCGGTAAGGGCCGCTTTTATTATCCGGTTGTCGGAAGTTAACGCGGAGGACGCGGAGCCGCAAAGGCGCGGAGAAGAGAATTTTGTTATACACATCTTCACAAGTCGATCTTTATCTTCCCCGAATTCATGTTAGCCCGGCTGGATGGTTCTTGAAATCTCTGCGGCTCCGCGGCTCCGCGTCCTCCGCGTTTGTTCCAGAGCCAGTCAAAAAAGGGAATCAGGCGGCAGGTTTTCGGACGTTGCTCCACCAGATGCGGCAGGCACCTTCGTCGGAGACCATGCAGGGGCCGATGGGGTTGCGCGGTGTGCAGGCGGCGCCATACAGTTTGCAGTCGGTGGGGTAGATTTTGCCCAGTACCACCCGGGCGCAATCGCAGCCCGGTGGCATCTCGCCGGCCCGTTTACGGGCTTCATCCTGGTAGCCGACGTATTTTTGCCGGGCATCATGCGCTTGATAGGCGTCTCTCAGACCAAATCCGGATAAAGGAATTGTCCCGATACCGCGCCAGTTGGCGTCGGTGACTTCCATGACGTTGTACAGGTGCTGTTTGGCGTGGGAATTGCCCTGTTCACTCACCAGTTCGGGATAGCAGTTATCCAGAAACGGTTTGCCCTCCAGTAACTGGCGTAAGGTCGAATAAAAAGCGGCCAGCAGGCTGTCGTTATTGAAACCGGCCACCGCGGCAGGAATGTTGTGCTGTTCGACGACAAAGCGCCATTCTTCCGAGCCCATGACTGTGGCGACATGACCCGGTGCCACCAGGCAATCGAAACCGGGTTCGTCCGACTCCAGCAACATGGCCACCGCCGGCCAGGTGAGTCGGCCCGAGAGCAGTATCAGCAGGTTGTCCGGTACGCCCTCGGCCAGCATCGCGGCCACCGGTGCGGTGGTGGTTTCAAAGCCGGCGGCGAAGAACACGACTTCTTTACCGGGGTTGTCCCGGGCGATCCGGACTACATCGGTGGGCGAGGCCACCGGGCGAATATCGGCGCCGCGGGCTTTGGCCTGTTCCAGCGAGCGCGCCTCGCTTTTACGGACGTTGACAGGCACGCGCAACATATCGCCGAAGGCCACCAGAATGACATTCTCGTTCAGGGCAATCTGGATTGCTTCATAGATATCTTCTTCAGGGCAGACGCAGACGGGACAGCCGGGGCCGGGAATCAATTCGATGTTGTCGGGCAGGGCACTGCGCAGCCCGGCCTGGGTGATCGAGCGCTCGTGTCCGCCGCACACGTTCATGATGCGCACTTTCTTCGGCAAGGGCAGTTGCCGGATCTGTTGTAGCCATTGTTGGGCGTCCAGACTCATCAGCGACTCGCGATATCAGGGATGGGCCGCTTCGCCGGCATGCAACCAGGCGCCGTCCGCCTGGATTTTCGGCATTACCGTCTCGCCCTGTTCAAGCCGCTGTTTATGGGAGGCCAGCGCGTTATCCAGCCAGTCGAACCACGCCGCCATGCCCTGTTGCCGGGTGGCCGACAGCGACAGCATGGGGGCCGGGTTGGCCAGTTGTCGCAGGCAGTGCTCGGCTTTTTGTGGATCGAAATCATCCAGTACCGCCAGCAGGTCGGTCTTGGTCAGCAACATCAGATCGGCAGCGCGGAACATGACCGGGTACTTGGCCGGCTTATCGTCGCCTTCGGTCACCGAGAGCAGGGTGATGTTGTGGTGATGGCCGAGATCGAAACTGGCCGGGCAGACCAGGTTGCCGACGTTTTCGATAAAGATCAGATCGTAATCGGCCAGATTCAGCTGATGCAGGGCGTCATGCACCATGTGGGCATCGAGATGACAGGCGCTGCCGGTGGCGATCTGAATCGCCGTGACGCCTCTGGCGCGGATACGCTCGGCGTCATTCTCGGTTTCCAGATCCCCTTCGATGACGGCAATGCGATAACGCTCGGCCAGGGCATCGATGGTCGCCTCGAGCAGGGCGGTCTTGCCCGAGCCGGGCGAGGACATCAGGTTGATGGCCAGGACTCCGTGTTGATCAAAGTGCTGACGGTTGTGCAGGGCCTGGTGATCGTTTTCCGACAACAGACTTTGCAGTACCGTCACTGCCGACTTGCCGTCAGCGGTTTTTTCCAGCTTGCCGGCCGGTTGCAGCAGGTGCCGGTTACCGGAAGTTATGTTGCAGCCGCAGGTATCACACATACCGCCTTCCTCCGAATAGATTAAAAAGCCCAACCACGAAGACACCAAGACACGAAGATTTATAAATGAATATGATGCGGTTTTATTTATCTTGGTGTCTTCGTGTCTTGGTGGTTTGCATTTGTTTATTAACCCTTTGCCGCCTGTTCAGCCGTCGATCGGTCCAGTTCGAGGCTGGCCAGCAGCATTTCGTCACCGCTCAATAAACGGGTCTGCCAGTGACCGCATTGTCCGCAGACCAGTTTGTTGGCCGAGGCGGCCTCGGATTCGGCGCCGCACTGGCGGCATTCGAGGCGAATGGGCAGCAGCTCAATCTCCAGCACCGCGGTTTCGGCGATGCTACCGGCCACGGCAATGGGAAAAGCCTGTTGCAGTAATTGCGGCTCGACACCGGATAAGGGACCAACCTGCACTTTGACGCGGTGCACCGCGGTGGCCCGGTTTTCCATCGCCACGGCCTCGATCTGGTTCAGCATGCTCTGACAGATCGACAGTTCATGCATTGGAAAGGGCCGATTCGGCGGCCAGGATTTCATCGAACAGTTCCCAGCTCGAGCGGGCATCCTGTTCGCTGATCTTCTGAATCGCGTAGCCCACGTGAACCATCACATAATCGCCGGGCTCGACCGCATCGTCCTGCAACATGAACAGGCTGATATCCCGTTCCACGCCCTTGGCTTCGCAACGGGCGTTGAAACCGTTGATTTCCACAATCTGCATCGGAATGCCCAGGCACATGGGGTTACTTGTCCCGGTGCTTGCGGGCTGTTGCCCGCCGGGCGAGGAGGCTTTTGAGCATGATCGCCGCGAACAGGCCCGCACCCAGTATCATCAGAAGGTGATCCGGTTGGGTTAGCAAATGCGCCATTCCTTCCCGGAAAGGCATGCCATGGTCGGTACCGGGGTGAGCCACACCGCGAGTGCTGAATAACAGTCCGCCGCTGGATAACAAGCTGGCAGTAAGTATACGTGTCATGGTTATCTCTCCTTCTTGTCAGACGACTTTGACCTTGACCAGTTCATCGCCCTCAGTATCGGTCACATGCACGGCACAGGCAATACACGGATCGAAGCTGTGAATGGTGCGCAGGATTTCGATCGGTTGGTTGGGATCATGCAGTTTGTGACCTTTCAATGCCGCTTCGTAAGGTCCCTCCTGCCCCTGGGCATCGCGCGGTCCGGCATTCCAGGTGCTGGGCACTACCGCCTGGTAGTTATCGATCTTACCGTCCTTGATCACGATCCAGTGGGCCAGGGCGCCACGCGGCGCTTCGGTATAGCCGACGCCGCGCGCTTCTTTCGGCCAGGTCGACGGATCCCAGAGTTTTTCGTTATGGGTTTTGACATCGCCGTTACGGATGTTATTCACCAGCTGGTCGTACCAGCCCATCATGCCGTCGGCAAAAATCTTGGTCTCCAGGGTACGGGCGGCGGTGCGTCCGAGGGTGGAATACATGGCCTCCAGCGGCAGATCGAGCTGGCGCAGGGCTTTGGTGGCCAGCTCTTTGGTCTGCTCGTGTCCCTTGGCATACATCAACAGCACCCGGGCCAGCGGACCGACTTCCATGGCGTGGCCTTTCCAGCGAGGCGATTTCATCCAGGAATAGGATTGATCTACATTCAGGTGCTGGTAGGGCGGCTGCGGGCCGTCGTAGTTGAGCTCGGTTTCTCCGTCATAGGGGTGCAGTCCCTGGTCCTTGCCACCCTGATAGTTATACCAGGAGTGGGAAACATACTCCTTGATCTGGGAATCATCATTGAGATCGATATCGTGGACGGTGGAGAGATCGCGATTGAGGATGGCGCCACGGGGAACCAGAAACGAGCTGATATCATCCATGCCGTTGGTGGGGAAGTCGCCGTAACTCATGAAATTGCCGACCCCTTCGCCCTGCTGGGCCCATTCTTTATAGAAACCGGCAATCGCCAGGGTATCGGGCAGATAGACCTGATCCACAAAACGCTGCATGTTCTCGATAATGTTTTTGATCTTGGATAGTCCGCTCTGGTTCAACGCCGTGGCCCCGACGCCACCGCGATAGCGTGGCCCTTTGCCCTGGCCTTCATGCCCCGGATCGATACTGATGGCCGAGGGTGAACCGCCGACCAGGAAGTTGGGATGCGGGTTCTTGCCACCGAGAATGGTATGCAGTTGCACCACGTTACGTTGCCAGGCCAGCGCCTCGAGATAATGGGCGACGGCCATCAGGTTGGCTTCGGGCGGCAGCTTGTAGGCGGGATGACCCCAGTAACCGTTGGCAAAGATACCGAGCTGACCACTTTCGACAAATTCCTGCAGGCGTTTTTTCATATCGGCGAAGTAACCCGGCGAACTTTTCGGGTTGGCGGGGCTGACCTGTTGTGCCAGTTGTGAAGTCGCCTTGGGATCGGCATTGAGGGCCGAGACCACGTCCACCCAGTCCAGCGCATGCAGATGATAGAAATGCATCACGTGATCGTGCACATACTGGGCGGCGATCATCAGGTTACGAATCAGCTGGGCATTGGGCGGGATCTCGTAATTGAGCGCATCTTCCACCGCCCGGACCGAGGCAATGCCATGCACCAGGGTGCAGACACCGCAAATGCGTTGTGCAAACGCCCAGGCATCCCGGGGATCACGACCCCGCAGGATGATCTCGATGCCCCGGACCATGGTTCCGGAGGAATAGGCCTCGGTAATCGTGTCGCCATTGGTTTGCGCCTCGATACGCAAATGGCCTTCGATGCGGGTAATCGGATCGACAACGACGCGTTCACTCATGATTTATCTCCTGCTGCATCGGCTGACGGGGTGGCCAGGTATTCGGCCAGCCACTCACTGAGTCCGATCACTTCAATTTCATCCATATTGTTATCCTCCAGTCCTTCCTCAAGCATGTTCCGGCAGTTGGAGCAGGCGGTGACGATCCGTTCCACACCGATTTGATCCAGCTGTTGTTTTTTGGCGCTGAAGACCTTGCGTCGCAGCGGTTCGGCCCGTTCGTTGGCGCTGACGCCACCGCCGCCACCACAACACCAGTTCATCATGCCGTGATCCGGCATCTCGACAAAGTCGGTGGCGACCAGGTTCATCAGGGTGCGGGGCTGTTCCACCACACCGCCACGGCGCACCATCTGGCAGGGATCGTGAAAGGTCTGACGGGTATCGTCCTTGCCCTCAACCTTGAGTTTGCCCCGGGCGCGTAGCTGATCCAGCAACTCGATAATATGCACCACTTCAAACGGATAGGGCTTGCCGATCAGGTTGGGGCCTTCCCAGCGCAGGGCGGTATAGGCATGGCCGCATTCGGGGCTGATGACATAGTTGACCTTGAGTTTCTGTGCGCCATCGACAATGCGGTTAATCAGCTCGGCCGCAATATCCGAGGAGCCGATCTGGATGCCGCTGTTGGTGCCCTCAAAGGCGGTGGAACAGAGGGTCCAGGTAACACCGGCCTGATGGAATATGCGGGTGACGGCCGGGATGATTTCGTGAAACTGGGCGATCTCCGCGGAGGACAACAACATCATGTAGTCTACGCCTTCCTTGTCCAGCGGGACTTCCAGACCCGTTTCTTTTTCGGCATGTTTGATTTGGGCTTCCAGGGTCTTGGCTGTGATCCCCATAGGACTGCCAATCTCCACCGAGCGTTTGCTGGCGTGGCGCAATCCCTCCGGTGCGTGGCCGGAAGCGACCATCGCCTCGCGCATTTTGCGCACCATGCTGACAATGTCATTCCCGACCGGACAATAGAGAGAGCAGCGACCACACATAGTACAGCTGTCGTAGACCAGGGTTTCCCATTTTGTCAGATCGTTTTCGGTGATATTGCGACTGAGACCGAGCCATTTTTTAATTCGTCCCGCGAAGGTGTATTCCCGTTCCCAGACCCGGCGCATCAAATCAAGCTTGTGAATCGGTGTGTATTGCGGATCGCCGGTTTCTGTGTAGAACAGGCAGGCATCGGCACAGATACCGCAATGCACGCAACTGGAAAAATACGATGCAGTGGGCGCATCGATCTGCTCTTTCATTGCATTGACCGCCCGGTCGACGGATTCGCTCATACTCGCACTCCTTTACGCCCGGCATTGGCGCCGTTGTACCAGCGGGAAAACAGAAACGTTACCGCATGGGCCAGTTTGGTAAACGGAAAAACGACCAGCAACAGATTGACGCTCATAATATGCAGCGCCAGCATCAGTGTGTAATCCGCCGCCACATTGTGAAAAGCCAGGTAGCCGGTTAGCAACGGCAAAAAGGTCACCACCCAGGCAAAATAATCACCTGCTGTGGAGAGCATACGACGCACCGGATCGGTGAAGCGCATGAACAGGGAAAACACCAGAGCGGCCATGGTAACAATGGTGATGACATCGATCAGGGAGGTTGGCAGGGCCGGCCAGGCGATGCCGAAACCTTCCTTGAACAGCTGAATATGCGGTGCATAGAACAATAGCACCACGATAAACCCGATATGCCACACATAACCGGAGAGGTGCTGCTTCCAGGTGCCACTCACCGGAATACTGCGGGTGATGATGGTGCGCAAGCCGGCGCCAACCTGTCCCCCGCGAGCGGCGGAGAGGTCTTTTTTGCGCCCGATGAGCAGCAGTTCGAGGATCCGGATCAGCATGCCAACGATGAAGATCACCAGCGCGGCCTGCAGCGCCGGTCCCCGTGCCCAGGTCAGCAGTTCCAGTGCGCTCATGATGAACCCTCCTCCATGTCGTCGGTGGTGACCGTATAGTGTTTATCTTTCGCATTGCTGCGTTTGTATTTGTTATACAGACCCAGTGCCGCACCACCGGCGGCGCCGGCGATGACCGCCCCGGTGGCGGCGCTGGAGAGGTCTGCGGGCGAGGAGGAGATGGCCTGATAAAAGCTGCCGGCATCCCAGAAATCGGGTTCCGAACAACCGATACAGCCATGACCTGATTCGATCGGAAAGCTGACGCCATTGTTCCATTTGGCGGTGGCGCAGGCATTGTGGGTTGTTGGTCCCTTGCAGCCCAGTTCATACAGACACCAGCCGTTACGCGCGCCTTCATCATCGAATGTCTTGGCAAACTTGCCCTGATCGTAAAACGGGCGGCGATAACAGCGATCGTGAATCGTGTCACCGAAAAAGGAGAGCGGGCGCTTGAGACTGTCGAGTTCCGGCAAGCTACCGAAGGTCAGATAATGGGAGATGACGCCGGTAATCACGATGGGAATCGGGGGGCAGCCCGGTACATTCACAATCGGCTTGTCGTGGATCAGATCCATTACGGAACGGGCGCCGGTCGGATTGGGATTGGCATAGGGAATCCCGCCAAAGGCAGCACAGGTGCCGACAGAGATAATGGCAGCGGCGTGTTTTGCAGTCTCTTCGAGCATTTGCAGATTACTGATGCCGGCAATAGTGGAGTAGCCGCCGGCGGCCCCGGTCGGGATGGAACCGTCGACCACCAGCAGGTACTCGCCCTGATTGTCGTGCATGGCCTGTTCCCGGGCCTGTTCGGCGGCGGTCCCGGAGGCGGCCTGCAGGGTATGGTGGTAATCGAGAGAAATCGCACTGAGAATCAGGCTCTCGACCGAGGGGTTATGCGAGCGGGTCAGGGATTCGGTACAGCCGGTACATTCCTGAAAGGAGAGCCAGATGACAGAGGGGCGTCTGGCCTTGCCCAGGGCGTCGGCAATAGCGCCGGCCATATTGGGCGACAGGGCCAGCATCGAGGCGGTGGCGGCGCAAAACTTGAGAAAGCCGCGTCGGCTTATTCCCTGGCTTTGCAGATGTTCGGCGAGCGTATCATGCGGCTTCATTCCCTTCTCCTCATTCGCGGTTGAGGTTGGACTCAATATCAGTGTCGTTGTCAATCAGCTGTAAAAGTTGCTGACTGGCGTGTTGCAGATCCCCGTCGGCGGTTTTAAGAATCGCCGGCAGGGTGGTTATCTCGATAAACTCGGCGATATTCTCGTCGTCACTGTTAGAATGAGTGATCCACCAGATACCGGGAAAGGCGGTTTCATAGATTTCGGTCGGCCCCATGGCATCAATGCTGATATGGATCTCGCCGTAACCGAGGGTTTCCTTGAGCAGTTCATAATCGCCGGGAAACATTGGCAGGCTGCGCAGATCAACCGAATCAGTAATTCCCTGTTTGGCCAGGCTATCAAGCTTGGTCTGCAGTTCGGTGAGTATGGCCCGTACCTGGCTGGGTGAGGCGGGCGGTTCGATACTGACGCTGATCTCGTCCAGTTTACTCATACTTGCCAGCTCCGGATCTGTTCAACAACCTGCTCGCAGGCGAGCGGAATGGCGGCTGAAACGGCGTCGGTGGGCGACTCACCCCAATCCAGTTTTTGTGGCTGGATGCCAATCAGGGCACGTCGGTTCGGGAAGTTGCCGCTCAGGCGGCTGATGTGCATCAGATCCAGTAAACCTACTTCGTGGACGCTGCGTTTGTTGCCTTTGCCCAGAAATTGATCCATCTCGTCATTAACAAAGGCTTTTACTGTGCCGGGGTTGGCATGCAACTGGGCCGCGTCGATGACAATCAAATTGTCGGCTTCTTCGATATCCGTAGCCAGGGTGAAACTCAGGGTGCCACCATCAATCAGTTGGGTATCGGGAAGAACGGGATAATGATTTTGAAGATAATGAATGGCGTGCACGCCGACGCCTTCATCGCTGAGCAAAGTATTCCCTATGCCGAGAATAAGTGTCTGCATGTGCTATTTATGATTTCTGTTGTTTTATGTGATTGACAATCGCCCGGACAGTGGCTTCATCAAGGCTGAACCGGTGCTGGCGTATCGTTTTGCCATCGAGCAGTTTCGCAATCTGTTCCGGCGCGGTCTTGATCCGGCTGGCCGACTGATGGCATTGCGCGCAGTGTTGTGTAAATAAACTGGCACCGTCACTGGCATGGACTGAACCGTTGATGGCGAAAAAGCCGAATCCGAAAACAATGCTTGATAAAAATGAAAGGGTTTTATTGTTATTCATACTGCAATCCCAGGTTAATGCCTTCGGTTTTATATTTCGTTTATGACAGGATGATGACCGGAAGCATCTTTCATAAAGATTAGCAGGCATGCCGGGTTTGGCAAATAAAATAATGATTTTTCATAGCCCTACTGCTAATAAAGGTTTGGCTCAAAGGGAATGTCGTAATACCGGAAGATTGCACCAGAATAATCCGGGTTTATGCTGACTGACGGTTAACAGATTCGGGGCAGGGGATCATCTTCCAGTTCTTCCAGTGCCCGTTCGCCACCGAGTTCGGTTTCCAGCACCACGCAGGGGTCGTCACGATTGAGCTGGCCGATGATCGCGGCCCCTTCGCCGGCGGGAAGTTGCTGCCAGGCATCCAGCAAGGCCGGGGCCTGATCGCTGGCGATGACGGCCACAATGCGACCTTCACAGGCCAGATAATAGGGATCGTAGCCGAGTATGTCGCAGACCGAACGGACCGGCTCGCGTACCGGAATGCCGATCTCCTGTACCCGCACACCCAGGCCGGTGGCGCGCTGAATCTCATGCAGGACCGTGGCCAGACCACCGCGGGTGGGATCGCGCATATAGCGCAGGCCACCCAGTTGGATGGCGGCCTGCGCCAGAGGCAGGACACTGGCGGCATCGGAACGGACCTCACCGCGCAGGCCGAACTGTTCCCGGGCCAGCATGACAGCAATGCCATGGTCACCGACCGGCCCGCTGACGAGAATCGTGTCCTCAGGCTGGATACGGGACATCCCCAGTTGTAACGAATGCGCCCGCAGGCCGACGCCGGTGGTGGCAAGATAGAGCCCGCTGCCTTCGCCGCGCGGCACCACCTTGGTATCACCACAGGCGATACGTACTCCGGCTTCACGGGCGGCGTCGGCCAGGCTGTTGAGCAGTCGCTGCAGTAACGCCAGCTCGAGCCCTTCTTCGATAAACAGATTCAGCGTCAGGTAATGGGGAATCGCCCCGCTGACCGCCAGATCGTTGACCGTGCCGTGCACCGCCAGCGAACCGATATCGCCACCCGGGAATTCCAGCGGTTTGACCGTAAAACCGTCGGTGGTGATCAGTAACTCGGCCCCATCAGTATTCAGCGCGATACCGGCGGCATCGTTTTCGATATCCAGCAGCCGATCGCCGAGACAGTCGGCAATCAATTCCTCGATCAATTCGCGCATCAGGCGACCGCCGTTACCGTGGGCGAGGGAGATATGCGTGTCAGTCAGTTGGG
>NZ_JAVLAZ010000012.1:0-9356 GCF_031581315.1 Thiohalophilus sp. | reverse complement strand
CCGTAACACAGTCCGGCGTCGTTGATCGGGATCTGTTGTGGCAGATAGACGCGAAAGCCGGCCTGTTGACACTGTTGCATGACCCGTTCGCTGAGTAAACGATTTTGAAACACGCCGCCGGACAGGCCGATGGCAAAATCGCCGTGGCGCTGTTTCAATTCATTGGCCTGGGCGAGCAGGGCCCGGGCCAGGCTGTGATGAAAGGCGGTGGCCCGATCGGCCATCGACAGGTTCTCATTCAGTAATAACGGCAGCAGCGGGGCCCAGTCACTGCGTAACAGCCCCGAGTGTTCCGACAGGGGCAGGTCGATGCCGTCATGCGCACCTTTGAGTGCCTCCTGTTCCAGCCACATCGGTCCCTGGCCTTCGAAGCTGGCACTTTGACAGAGGCCGGTGAGGGCAGCCGCGGCATCGAACAGGCGGCCGATCGCCGTGGTTTGCGGTGCATTGAGCCCTTTTTGCCAGGCTTCCCGCAACAGGGCGGTATTGTCGGGCGCGTTGGGCCAGTCGTATTGGGCCTGCCAGCACAGCGCCAGGGCTGCTCGCCAGGGTTCACGCGCGGCGCGCTCCCCACCGGGTAAATAAAACGGCCGCCAGCTGGCCACCCGCTGCCATTGGCCGGGTCGGCCCAGCAGGGCTTCACCGCCCCACAGGGTATCGTCCGGTCCCAGTCCGACACCGTCCCAGGTAAAGACCAGCCAGCGCGGCTCGTCGGGATATTCCCCGGCGACGATGGCGGCATGGGCGTGATGATGGGCCACCGTTTCCAGCGGCAGATTCTGTCGTTTTGCCCAGCGTGAACTGAAATAATCGGGGTGGTTGTCGCAGACCAGCGCGGCGGGTTCGATCGCATAGAGTTGTTGCAGATCGGCGATGGTCCGGGCGTAGACCTGCTGACTGCGGGGTGCATCGAGATCGCCGATATGGGGGGAGATAACAATCCGTTGCTCCCAGGCCAGTGCCACAGCGTTTTTCATATGGCCGCCACAGGCGAGTAGCGGTTGGGATAACGCTTGCGGCAGGGTCAGTTCCAGGGGGGCGTTGCCGCGGCCCAGGCGCAGGGGGCGTGGCTGGTTAGCAATAATCCGAATCACCGGATCATCCGCCGGTCGCACGATAGGGCGATTATGGTGCAGGCGAATGGCGGTCAGGTGCGAAAGGCGTTGTCTGACCTCATCCGCGTCGGTCAGTACCGGCTCGCCCGAGAGATTGGCCGAGGTGGCTACGATGGGCTTGCCAAAGCGGGCCAGCAGAAGATGATGCAGGGGACTGTAGGGCAACATGACGCCCAGCTCATTCATCCCCGGGGCCAGGTTGGCGGGCAACGAACACCCGGGCCGGCGGGATAACAGCACAACGGGACGGGCCGGTGAACGCAAACTGGTTTCGGCAACGGCATCGACCTGCAAGTGCTGGCGTATCACCGCCAGCTCATCCTCGCCGCTGGCGGGGAACATGATTGCCAGCGGTTTGTCGGGACGCTGTTTGCGCTGGCGCAAGCGATCAATGGCGATCTCATCGGTGGCGTCACAACACAGATGATAACCGCCGATACCTTTTATAAGGATAATTTCGCCCTGCTGTAATGCCGCAATGGCCGCTTGCAGGGCGGCATCGGCAGCATGGTGTTGAGCGTGATGTTCAAATGCCAGTGTCGGTCCGCAATCGGGGCACGCCAGCGGTTCGGCATGATAACGGCGATTGTGCGGATCGGTGTATTCCGCCTGACACGCGGCGCATAAGGGGAAATCGCGCATGGCGGTATTCGCCCGATCATAGGGGAGCCGTTCGATCAGCGTAAAGCGCGGCCCGCAGGCGGTGCAGTTGATAAACGGATAGCCATAGCGGCGATCGTCGGGATCGTTGAGTTCATGCCGGCAGTCGGGGCAGAGAAACAGATCGGTCGGTACATGGATGTCGTTCGAGTCGCCTTCCTGCGAGGGGTGTATCGCAAAGCCGGAGCCGGTTCCGGTCACGGTGTCGATCGTGCGGGTGGAGCGGAATTGAGGTTGCGCGGCGGGCGGTGCCTGTTGCAGCAGTTGATCGCAAAACGCCTGTAAACGATCAGCGGGGCCCTGTATCTGAATACGCACTGTGCCTTTTTCGTTGCGTACCCAGCCAGCCAGTTCCAGCCGGGAGGCCAGGCGATACACAAACGGCCGAAAACCGACTCCCTGAACTTTCCCGCGGATGACCAGCTCAAGACGCTGCAGCATAAAACAGCTTAGCCCGATTAAAAGAACGTCAGCATAACAGATGTCATATTTTTGTAGCGTTGTTTTGCTTGGTGGGCAAACGAAAGCCGAATCATCAGTGATTGATTCGACGCGACGCTTGACCTAATATCGAAGGATAGCGTAACAGATTAATCTGATTCTCTCACCGGAAGATTGATGGAAGACACCCTTTCCAAATTGCTGGCGGCCGAGGACAAGGCCCAGAAGATTATCGACGCGGCGCTCAAGGAACGGGACAGCATCGTCAATCAGGCCACGGAAGAGGCCCGGCGTGCCGAGCAGCAATTCGCAGACCGGGTTCCGGAAATTCATCAATCGTTCATCGACAAGGCACAAGAGCGCGCCCGCCATTCCATCGCGGAGATGGAACGCCGCTTCAGCGAACGCCAGGATGAATTGCAACGCATGGCACAAGAGAATCATGATGCCGCCCTCGATGCTGCCCTGGCCATTATGCTGGGCGAGAAGCCGGACTGAGCATCGTGCAGGCCAAACACGCCTATCTGAATACCCGACTGAACCTGTTATCCGGCTGGATGAAGCGAACGGATCTGAACCGGCAATTAATCCGCAAAGCCGATGCCCGCCCGGATGATTTGTTGAGCCAGGCCGGGTTACCCCAAATCTTTTCCGGGCTGCTTTCGCAGCCTGATGAATTTGACCGGCAACTCCATCAACTCTTTCTGCATGAAGTCACTCTATTGTTGAGGGCTACCACGGGCGCCTTGCGGGAGTTTGTCATTCAGTGGTTGCGTCAGTACGAGCTGTTGAATATCAAGACGGTCCTGCGGGCGCGAGCTTACGGGGAACCGATCGACTCGACACGCATAACCCTGCTGGATATCGGCGGCTATGCCAGCCTTTCGGCCGAAACCCTGCTGGCCGCCGAAGATGTCAATGAAATCTTCCGGGTACTGGAGCATTACAACTATGCCGGGCTGGCACAAAAAGCGCGGCGTAATTATCAGGAGCAGCAGAACATTTTCGATCTGGAGGCAATGATCGACCGTCAGTACTTTGTCGATCTGATGCAGCATTTTCAATTTCTTGACCCGGCACATAAAAAAGCCCTGCAACCGCTACTGGGGATGCAACTGGATCGAGTCAATCTGCTGTGGTTGCTGCGCTACCGGCTGAACTACGGCATGGACACCTCGCATATCTACTATTTGCTGGCGCCGACCGGTCGCTGGCTGGACAAGGCGGTATTGATGACACTGTTGCACCAGGACACAATGGAGGAAATGCTGCAACAGCTGCCACCAGCCTGGCACAAGACCGTTGCCGGAAAACAACAGCTGACCCGCCTGGAGAATGCCGCCGATCAACTGTTACAAAACTATTATATGGGGCTGTTTCGACGCTCCCCGGACAGTGTCGTGCGCCTGGTTTGTTATCTCTGGTTGCGTCAGCATCAATTGAAACAGGTCGCGATTATTATCAAGGGGCGGGAACTCGGCCTGGAGAGTTCCATGATCAGTGATGCCGCCGGCCTGGAAGATCAGGACCAGGCAGGATCGAATCCTGGCGGGGAACTGAATCTGGCGAGGGCAGGATGATTCGGCTGCGTCCCGAGCGCATGCGCCACATTACCCTTTATCTGGTTCGCGAATCCGTGCCCGATGTATCGCTGCATCTGGCCCGCTTTGGCTGGTTCAATCCGATACCCTCGAACGCGGATTCCGAAGTTCTGCCATCACGCCCCGACAGTGAATACCAGAACACCTATGCCCGGGCCAGAAAACGGCTGGACAAGATCCTCCATTTTACCCATCTGTCGGTACACGGTGAGACGGACGCGATTGACCAGATGTTGCCCCTTCCCGAGTTGCAGGATCTGGATGAGCGGCTGGGCGAGTTGTGGCAGCATTGTTCCCGTCTCGAAGAACAGCAGCGCAAGGTTTCTGAGGAGCTCCGCCACACCGGGCAGCTGCAAAATACCCTGCAGGAATATCGGGCGCTGAATATTGATCTCGGCCGTCTGCAACAGCCGCATACTTTTCTGGATATCCGCCTTGGAACCGTGCCGTTGAGCGAGGTCAACAAACTGCGTGATGCCCTGAGTCTGAATAACTATCTGCTGACGCTGTTCCGCTACCAGGAAAATCAGGCGCATGTGGTGATAGCCGGAGACAGGGAACAGGCCGGGAATATCGCCAGGGTGCTGGAAGCCGCCTCGTTTCGCACGACGTCCTTGCCGGCGGAGTTTCATGATTATCCCGAACGCCTGCAACAGCAACTGAGTAGTGCACTGGAAGAGTTGCAAGAGGAACAGCAGCAGCTGAAGAAGCGCGTTCGGCAAACGGCGCAGGATAATCGTGATGTTCTGGAACAGGCGCAGGCGCAACTGAATATCGCGGAAGCCTATGCCGAACTGTCCGGCCAACTGGCTTCCAGCGGGGCCCTGGGTTCCCTGCAGGGCTGGGTGCCCCGGGCCCGGCTTGCGGGCTTACGCAGCACGCTGATGGACGTTCTGGGTGATCGCTTTGTGCTGGCCGTGCGGGCACCCCGGCTGGAGGAGCGTTCCCGCGTACCGTCCTATACCGAACATGCCGCTTTTTTACGTCCCTTTGCCGGACTGGTGAAAAACTATGGCGTCCCGCGCTATGGCGAGTTCGATCCAACCTGGTTATTTGCGCTCAGTTATATTCTCATGTTCGGCATGATGTTCGGCGATATCGGTCACGGGCTGATGATAATGCTGGGCAGTTTGTTGTTACGTGGGAAACTGACAAGCTATCGGCCCTTTTTTGTGGCCATTGGCCTGTCGTCGAGCCTGTTCGGTTTTGTCTACGGCAGTCTGTTCGGCTTCGAGGAGATTATTCCGGCCTGGTGGATGTCGCCCCTGCATGATCCGGTGTTAATGCTGACCGTGGCCCTGGGCTGGGGCATCGGCTTTATCATGCTGATGGTGCTGCTCAGTATCCGTAATCACTGGATCGACGGTGACTATCGGGCAGCATTGTTCAGCGGACACGGCGCAGCCGGTTTGCTGTTGTATGGCGGGTTGCTGCTGCTTGGCTGGCAAGGGTTCAGCCAGGGCGAAGTCGGCGCTGCGGGAGCAGGGCTTGCGGGACTTTCGTTGCTGGCCATCCTTGTGCATGGCTGGGTTAGCTCGAGTTCGTCGCGAGGGGAGCGCACGCTGGTGATTCTGATCGAGGCATTCGAAACCGTCATAGGCTATTTCAGCAACACCCTCTCCTTTTTGCGTGTGGCGGCCTTCAGTATTAACCATGTTGCCCTGATCGTGGCGGTATTCACCGTTGCGAACATGTTTGATAGCACCGGTCAATGGATTACGATTGTACTGGGTAACCTGTTTGTTTTGGTTCTGGAGGGGGCGATCGTTGCCATCCAGGTATTACGTCTTGAATATTACGAAGGGTTCTCGCGTTTTTATCGCGGCGACGGCCAGGCTTTTCGGCCGCTGGTTCTGCGGGATGCGGGCTGAGCACTATCGACTGATTGGATATTCTAACGGAGATCAACACGATGCTTTACTGGATAGTCGGACTTGTCAGCGTCAGCTTTGTCGGCATTATTGCCGTCGGCGCTTATTATGAAATGCGACCGCAACCGGCCGCCGGTCGGCCACGCCGTCGAATGCGAAATGTGCTCGGCGGTAATCTGTTTTTGTTCGTGCTGGCTGAAATACTGTTGCTGTTTACCGCCGCCAACGAGGTGATGGCTGCCGAGGCGGTGAATGTCGCCGTGAGCGAGGTATCGATCGGCAAGGGACTGGCGCTGATCGGAATCGGGATACCAACTGCCGTGGCCACCATTGCTGCGGGAATCGCGGTAGGGCCGGTCGGTTCCGCGTCGCTGGCGGTCATCGCGGAGAAGCCGGAAATGTTCGGGCGCACCCTGATCTATCTGGGCCTGGCCGAAGGTATTGCGATCTATGGCCTGGTCGTCACAATCCTGATGCTGGGTAAAATCTAGATTCCCATGGAACGCAATGTGCGCATGCTGGCTCTGGGTAGTGCCGCCCTGACCGACGGTTTCGCCCTGCTGGGTTTTGAAACCTATCCCGATGCCGACCGGGAGGTGTTGAACCGCGTGCTGGAAGAGCTGGTACAGCAACGGGACCGGGCGCTGGTGCTGGTGGAGCCGGTCTTGTGTGAGCAGCCGAGTGCCTTGTTACAACGCCTGCGCATCGAAGGCGGTCAGATCCTGATTACCGAAGTTCCGCCGCTACAAATGCCGGAAGGCTATCAATCGGATGTCGAGGATCTGTTGCACTCGGTACTGGGCCAGAGCGCCCTGGAGACATAATGGCAGAAGAGCGCGATCAGACCGATAATCTGGAAAAGGCCTTACTCGAGCGCGCCAATCGCCTGGCACGGGAATACCTGGCGCGCGCCGAACAGCAACGCGAGGATATCCATCGCGATTTGCGCGAAAAACTCCATCTCAGCGAAGAGCGTGAACTACTCTCGGCACGGGAGAAGAGCGAGCGTGTCTATCAGCAACGTATCCAGGCCAGCGAATTACAGCTCCAGGCCCGACTCGATGACCTGCGCTGGCAACAGGTACAACAGCTACTCGATGAACTGTTGCACCAGCTGCAGCAGCGGGCCGAGGATGAAGAAACCTATCTGCAACTGTTTGGACAGTTGTTGCAGGATGCGGCCGGGGCCATCGATGCCGAGCATCTCATTGTGCAGGTGAACCCGAACGATCGACAGCGCCTTCAAAACGTTGCGACAAAACAATGGCAGACATGGCTGCCGGACAAAGAGATCACTCTTTCGGATCAAACCTGTGATTGCAGCGGCGGCGTTCTGGTGTACGACAGCGATAACCGGATTCGCGTGAACAATACCTTCGAGGGCCGGATTGCCATGCTGCATGAACAACTTGAACAAACCATCATGGAACATCTGTTCAGTAAAACCCTTACCACCGGGGAAATGATTCATGGGTGAGGTGCGGGAGATCAATGGCCCGATTGTGCGGACCCGGCTGCCCGGGGCGATGAACGGCGAACAGGTGATTATCGGCCAACTGCAACTGATGGGCGAGGTGATCGGCCGGGAAGGGGACGAGGCTATCGTCCAGGTCTATGAATCGACCGAGTCCCTGCATCCCGGCGAGTCGGTGGAGGGACTGGGCCATCCTTTGTCGGTCGAACTGGGGCCCGGTCTGCTGGGACAGATTTTCGACGGTATCCAGCGTCCGCTCAACAAGCTCTATGAACGCAGCGGCGATTACATTGCCCGGGGGCTGAATATTCCGGCACTGGATCGGGACAAGCTCTGGGCCTTCCAGCCGCAAAGCGATCTGCAGGCAGGGCAGTCACTGGCCGCCGGGGCAGTGCTTGGCACGGTGCAGGAAAGCGAGACCATCACGCACCGCATTCTGGTGCCGCCGACACTTGAGGGAGAATTGGTGTCGCTGGTGGATGCCGGCGAGTATGGCGTGGAAGAGCCGATCGCGCGGCTGCGCGACAGCCATGGCCAGGAACACGCCATCAAGCTTTATCAGCGCTGGCCGGTGCGACAGCCGCGTCCCTATTCGCAGCGTGACAATGCGATCGCGCCACTGTTTACCGGGCAACGGATTCTGGATACCTTTTTCCCTTTGCTCAAGGGCGGCAAGGCGGCGGTGCCGGGACCGTTCGGCGCCGGCAAGACGGTCGTGCAACAGCAGATCGCGCGCTGGTCGAATGCCGATATTGTGATCTATGTCGGCTGCGGGGAGCGCGGCAACGAGCTGGTGGATATCCTCGACAGCTTCCCGCAACTGACCGATCCCTATAGCGGTCGTTCACTGATGGAACGCACGCTGCTGGTCGCCAATACTTCCAATATGCCGGTTGTGGCGCGGGAAGCCTCGCTCTATACCGGGATCACCATCGCTGAGTATTACCGCGACCAGGGTTACGATGTGGTGATGGTGGCCGATTCCACCAGCCGCTGGGCCGAAGCGCTGCGCGAAGTGGCCGGCCGGCTGGGGCAAATGCCGGTCGAAGAGGGCTATCCCGCCTATCTCGCCTCCCGGCTGGCCTCGTTTTACGAACGGGCCGGACGGGTGAAGACGCTCCACGACGCCAGCGGCTCGGTTTCTCTTATCGGCGCAGTCTCCCCCCCGGGCGGTGATTTTTCCGAACCGGTGACCAGTCACACCAAGGAGATCGTGCAGACCTTCTGGGCCCTGTCCAAGGAGCTGGCCGACGCCCGGCATTATCCGGCGGTCTCCTGGACGGAAAGCTTTTCCGAATATGTCGGGGTGGCCGCCGAATGGTGGCACGAGCAGGTGGACGCACACTGGTATACCGAACGGGGCGAAGCGGTGGCCCTGTTGTCCCAGGCCGATGAGCTGGCGCGGATTGTCAACCTGGTCGGCCCCGAGGCGCTATCTTCCTTCCAGCGCTGGACTCTGGAGATTGCCGGTCTGTTAAAAGAGGCCGTGTTGCAGCAAAGCGCGCTGGAAGACAATGACAGTTATGCCTCGCCCGAAAAACAGTTTGCCCTGTTGCATCTGGTCATCGAAATAAAACGCCAGGGTGAAAAGTTGCTGAAGCGGGGCGTGCCGGTTCAGCAGTTACTGGAACTGTCAGTACTGACGCAGGTGAAGCGGCTCAAGTCACGTTACAGCAGCGAACAGGTGACCGAGCTGCAAGCCTATCATGAGACGATCGAGCAGGCCTTTACCGAACTGGGCAGCGAATACCCGGAGCTGGAAACCCATGAGTGAGCGTTATCGTCCCGAGGAATATCGCCTGGCCAGTGCCGCGCGTGGCGGGTTGCTGTATATGCAGGGCGTCGGGGATGTCGCCTTCGGTGATCGGGTGCAGATTCGCAACCGTGACGGGCAACTGCGCAATGGCCAGGTGATTCGCAGCTCCCCCGACGTGGTCCTGATCCAGGTCTTTGAAGGCACTGATAATCTTAACCTGGAAGATACCTGGGTACGGTTTCTGGACAGGCCGTTTGAAATCGCCCTGTCGCCGGACGTGCTGGGCCGGGTTTTCAACGGCATCGGGGAGCCGCGCGACGCGCGTCCGCCGCTGGTTTCCCGCCAGCGCTGGAACGTCAATGGCGCCCCGACCAACCCGGCAGCCCGGGCGTATCCGCGCGAGTTTATCCAGACCGGGGTTTCCGCGATCGACGGGCT
>NZ_JAVLAZ010000091.1:0-9419 GCF_031581315.1 Thiohalophilus sp. | reverse complement strand
GGGCCGTTAGCTCAGTTGGTAGAGCAGGGGACTCTTAATCCCTTGGTCGAAGGTTCGAGTCCTTCACGGCCCACCAGTTTCCTGGCCGATTTCCCCGCAAAGCGCACGGATTACACCTCCACCCTCGGTCTCTGTATAATCCCCTGACGAGTATTCGCGGAAGTGGTGAAATTGGTATACACGCCAGATTTAGGTTCTGGTGCCGCAAGGCGTGTGGGTTCGAGTCCCACCTTCCGCACCATATGAATGATATTTTGTTAACTGTCTGAATTTTAAGAAATAAATGACGAGGTCAAACACATGCAAGTCTCTGTAGAAGCCACCGGGGGTCTGGAACGCCGGATGACAGTGAACGTCGACGAGGAGCGAATCGCCTCGGCGGTCGATGATCGGCTCAAAAACATGACCCACACCGTCAAGCTCAAGGGCTTCCGCAAGGGCAAGGTGCCGTTCAAAGTGGTCAAGCAGCATTACGGCAAGCAGGTGCGAGATGAAGTGGTCGGCGAGGTCGTGCAATCCACCTTTTATGAAGCCGTCAGCCAGGAAAAACTGCAGCCGGCCGGTAACCCGAATTTTGACGATTTGAAAAACGAGCCGGGGCAGGGGCTGGCCTATACCGCCACCTTTGAAATTTATCCCGAATTCGAACTGGCCCCCATGGCCGAGCAGACCGTGGAAAAACCGGTGACCGAGATTGGCGAGGCGGATATCGACAAGATGATCGAGACCATCCGCAAACAGAACGTCAGCTGGCAGTCGGTGGAGCGCGAAGCCAAAGAGGGCGATCGGGTCACTCTCGACTTCAAGGGCATGGTCGATGGCGAAGCCTTTGAAGGCGGCAGCGGCGAGGGGATGCAGGTCGAACTGGGCTCGGGCCGCATGATCCCCGGTTTCGAGGACGGTCTGATGGGCGCCAAAGCCGGTGAAGACCGGACCCTGAACGTCACTTTCCCCGACAACTATCACGTCGAGACGCTGGCCGGCAAACCGGCGGTATTTGAGACACATATAAATAGTGTCGAGGAAGCGGTTCTGCCCGAAGTCGATGCCGAGTTTGCGAAGCAACTGGGCGTGGAAAGCGGCGATCTGACCGAGATGCGCAATGAAGTCCGGGCCAACATGCAACGAGAGCTGGACGAGCGTCTGCGCGCCAAGCTCAAGGAAGCGGTAATCGAGACCCTGCTGGCCGCCAACTCAATCGATGTACCCAAATCCCTGGTGGAAAACGAGGAACGCACCCTGTTACAACAGATGCTGCAGAACCTGGCCAGCCAGGGGATGCAACAGCAGGATCTGTCCGGTCTCAATCCGGAAATGTTCAAGGAGCAGGCCGAAAAACGCGTGACCCTGGGGCTGATTATGTCGGAGATCGTCAAGGCCAATGACCTCAAGGTGGAGCCGGAGCAGGTCAAGGCGCGCATCAGGGAGATCGCAGCCCCTTACGAACAGCCCGAGGAAGTGGTCAAATGGTACCAGTCCGATCGCCAGCGTCTGAGCGAAATCGAATCGCTGGTATTTGAGGATCAGGTCGTCGACTGGGTGGTCGATCAGGCTAAAGTGGTTGAGAAACCGGTCTCATTTGATGAAATAATGACGTCCGAAAACGCGAAATAACAAGCTAGTAGCTTAAAGGATAGGTAGTCGTGACCGATAATCATAGCAAGCACACCGATACCGTGGCCCAGCTGGTGCCCATGGTGGTTGAGCAGACTTCGCGCGGCGAACGCTCTTATGACATCTATTCACGTCTGCTCAAAGAGCGGGTGATCTTTGTGGTGGGGCAAGTCGAGGATCATATGGCCAACCTGATTGTGGCCCAGCTGTTGTTCCTCGAGTCCGAAAATCCGGACAAGGATATCCACCTTTATATCAACTCGCCCGGCGGTTCGGTAACAGCAGGGTTGTCGATTTATGACACCATGCAGTTTATCAAGCCGGATGTCAGCACCATGTGCATCGGGCAGGCGGCCAGCATGGGTGCGGTATTGCTGGCTGGTGGGACGAAGGGCAAGCGGTTTGGCTTGCCACATTCGCGCACCATGATTCATCAGCCGCTGGGCGGTTTCCAGGGGCAGGCGTCGGATTTCGAGATTCACGCCAAGGAAATCCTGGATGTGCGCGAGCGACTGAACCGGATTCTCGCCGAGCATACCGGTCAGCCGCTGGAACAGATTCAGAAGGATACCGACCGGGATTTCTTCATGAGCGCATCACAGTCGGTGGAGTACGGGCTGATTGATGAGGTTATGACCAACCGGGACAGTGGCAAGGACGCATAGAGCGGTTTTATGCCGGAGCCGGGCGGTAAAAGCCTGTTTGCAATAGGGCATTTAAACTGTGCATCCGATACTTGAAAAATGCGCCAAATCGACGCATGGTATGAATACAGTCAGCACACATTTTGAGGTAGGGACATGAGTGACGACACAACCAATTCCGGTGATAACGGCAAGCTGTTGTACTGCTCTTTCTGCGGCAAGAGCCAGCACGAAGTACGCAAGCTTATCGCGGGTCCCTCCGTGTTTGTTTGTGACGAGTGTGTTGAGTTATGCAATGACATCATTCGCGAGGAAGTCCAGGAGCAAAGCGGTTCGGTAACCGGCAGCAAACTGCCGACGCCGCACGAGATCCGTGAAAAGCTGGATGAATACGTCATCGGTCAGGAACGCGCCAAGCGGGTGCTGGCCGTGGCGGTATACAACCATTACAAGCGTCTGGAATCGGGTCAGAAAAAAGACGATGTGGAGCTGGCCAAGAGCAACATCCTGCTCATCGGGCCGACCGGCTGTGGCAAGACCCTGCTGGCCGAGACCCTGGCCCGGCTGCTGAACGTGCCGTTCACCATCGCCGATGCCACGACCCTGACCGAGGCCGGTTACGTCGGCGAGGATGTGGAAAACATCATCCAGAAGCTGCTGCAAAAATGCGACTACGACGTCGAGAAGGCCCAGACCGGCATTGTCTATATTGACGAAATCGACAAGATTTCCCGCAAGTCGGATAACCCCTCCATCACCCGGGACGTCTCCGGTGAGGGTGTGCAGCAGGCGCTGTTGAAGCTGATCGAAGGCACTGTGGCTTCCGTGCCGCCCCAGGGCGGACGCAAGCATCCGCAGCAGGAGTTCCTGCAGGTGGATACCGGCAACATCCTGTTTATCTGCGGGGGCGCCTTCTCCGGTCTGGACAAGATCATCCGCGATCGTTCCGAACGTGGCGGGATCGGCTTCGGTGCCGAGGTCAAGACCAAGCAGGAGAAGAAAACGCCCAGCGAAGTGGTCAGCGAGGTCGAGCCCGAGGATCTGACCCGTTACGGTCTGATTCCCGAGTTCGTCGGGCGTCTGCCGGTGATCGCCACGCTCACCGAGCTGGACGAGGAAGCGCTGGTCGAAATTCTGACCCAGCCCAAGAACGCGCTGACCAAGCAGTATCAGAAGATGTTCGAACTGGAAGGGGCCGAGCTGGAATTCCGCGAATCCGCTCTCAAGGCCGTGGCCCACAAGGCCATGGACCGCAAGACCGGCGCACGCGGGCTGCGCTCCATTCTTGAAGGGGTGTTGCTGGATACCATGTACGACCTGCCCTCATTGGAGGATTTGAACAAAGTGGTCATCGACGATTCGGTGATTCGCCAGGAAGGCGACCCCCTGTTCATTTATGAAAGCTCGGATTCCTCCAGGGCGGCATCGGCCGAAGACTGAAACGATTAAGGGGTATTTCGATACCCCTTAATTTTTGTAGGCATGCAAAAATAGCCGGCGACTGTTGAATTCCTGAGTGCAGAACCCCAGATTAGCCTGTAACGGTCCCCGGGACCTCACGCAAACAAGAGATAGCTGATTATGTCCGAAATGATTGAAGAACCGTTGACCGAAATTCCGGTCCTGCCGTTGCGGGACGTGGTGGTCTATCCCCACATGGTCATTCCGCTGTTCGTCGGTCGTGAAAAATCGATTCAGGCGCTGGAAGCGGCCATGGAAGACAACAAACAGATTCTGCTGGTGGCGCAAAAGAGCGCTGCCGAGGATGATCCCAAGGCCGACGACATGTACCGCATCGGTACCGTGGCCAGCATCCTGCAACTACTCAAACTGCCTGACGGGACCGTCAAGGTACTGGTCGAAGGGGGCAAACGGGCCAAGGTTCTGAACTTCAACGAAGCCGAGGACGAGTACTTCACCGCCCAGGCCAAGGTGCATGAAGAAGAGACCGTCGATGATCGCGAAGCCGAGGTGCTGGTGCGTTCATTGACCACCCAGTTTGATCAATACGTCAAACTGAACAAGAAAGTTCCGCCGGAGATTCTGACCTCCCTGTCCAGTATCGACGATCCCAGTCGTCTGGTGGATACCATTGCCGCGCATATGTCGCTGAAGATCGAGGAGAAACAGAAAATCCTCGAAAACTTCTCGCTGCGCGATCGCGTGGAACAGCTGATGGGCCTGATGGAATCGGAAATCGATCTGCTGCAGGTGGAAAAACGGATCCGCGGTCGCGTCAAACGCCAGATGGAGAAGAGCCAGCGCGAGTACTATCTGAATGAACAGATGAAAGCGATCCAGAAGGAACTGGGCGAAATGGACGACGTGCCCAACGAGATCGAGGAGCTGGAAAAGAAAATCGAAGAAGCCGGCATGTCCAAGGAAGCCAAGACCAAGGCCAAGGCCGAGATGAACAAGCTGAAGATGATGTCGCCCATGTCGGCCGAGGCCACCGTGGTGCGCAACTATCTCGACTGGCTGGTGGGCGTGCCCTGGAAAAAACGCAGCAAGGTCCGCAACGATCTGGCGCGCGCTGAACAGGTGCTGGAAGAGGATCACTATGGCCTGGAGAAGGTCAAGGAACGCATCCTCGAATACCTGGCCGTGCAAAAGCGCATGAAGAAAATGAAAGGCCCCATCCTGTGTCTGGTGGGTCCGCCCGGGGTCGGCAAGACCTCCATCGGTAAATCGATCGCGCGCGCGACCAACCGCAAGTTCATTCGCATGGCCCTGGGTGGCGTGCGCGACGAGGCGGAAATTCGCGGCCATCGTCGCACCTATATCGGCTCCATGCCGGGCAAGGTGGTGCAGAATCTGTACAAGATCGAGACCCGTAACCCGCTGTTTTTGCTCGACGAGATCGACAAGATGGCGATGGACTTCCGTGGCGATCCGGCCTCGGCCCTGCTCGAGGTTCTGGATCCGGAACAGAACCATACCTTCAACGATCACTATTTGGAGGTCGATTTCGACCTGTCGGACATCATGTTCGTGGCGACCTCCAATACCATGAATATTCCGGCCCCGCTGCTGGATCGCATGGAGGTCATTCGTTTGTCCGGTTATACCGAGGACGAGAAGGTCAACATCGCCCTCAAATACCTGGTGAGCAAACAGGTCAAGGCTAACGGGCTCAAGGAAGGCGAGGTGGATATTACCGAAGAGGCCCTGCGCGATATCGTCAGGTACTACACCCGCGAAGCCGGTGTGCGTAATCTGGAACGGGAGATCGCCAAGATCTGCCGCAAGGTCGTCAAAGAGGTTCTGCTGGAGCCCTCCGAAACCACCGTGGTGGTCAAGGCGGAGAACCTGGAAAAATACCTGGGCGTCAAACGCTTCCGCTTCGGCCTGGCCGACGAGCAGGATCGGATCGGGCATGTGACCGGCCTGGCCTGGACCGAGGTGGGTGGCGATTTGCTGACCATCGAAACCGCGGTCATGCCCGGCAAGGGCAAGCACAACATCACCGGCCAGCTGGGTGACGTGATGAAAGAGTCCATCCAGGCGGCCCTGTCGGTCGTGCGCAGCCGCGCCAATGTGCTGGGTATCGAACCGGACGTGTTCGAGAAGAAGGACATCCATGTGCATGTGCCTGAAGGGGCGATCCCCAAGGATGGCCCCAGTGCCGGTATCGGTATGTGTACCGCGCTGGTCTCTTCCCTGACCGGCATCCCGGTGCGGGCCGACGTGGCCATGACCGGCGAGATCACCCTGCGTGGCGAGGTGCTGCCCATCGGCGGTCTCAAGGAGAAGTTGCTGGCGGCCCATCGGGGTGGTATCAAGACCGTGCTGATTCCGCATGAAAACGAGCGGGACCTGACCGAGATCCCCGACAATATCAAGGAGAAACTCGATATTCGCACGGTCCGCTGGATGGACGAGGTGTTTCAGGTGGCATTGACCCGCCAGCCCGAGGCCCTCGATCCGGCCAAGGGTGAAGAGAAAGCCGAGGTGGTCAAAAACAGCGATAACCCGGATCAACCGGGCACACTGCGGCCGCATTGACCCTGAAAACGACGGGGATTGGCAGGCTTGTCAAGGATTTTATTATCGGCGTACAGCGTTAAACCGGTAATGATTCCTTGACCGTCTGTGGCTCCCGTTGGTATAAAAATTCCCAAATAATATCCTGTACGACCGCCGGTCTTGGGCTGGCGGTGTTTTTTTACCTCAAACAACACTGAAAATAAGGGGGACCCCCACTGTGAATAAAGCCGAACTGATCGATGCAGTTGCCGAAGGCGCCGATATTTCCAAAGCCGCCGCCACCCGTGCCGTAGATACCATGTTTGACAGCATCACCAACACCCTGAAGCAGGGCGACCAGGTGACGCTGGTTGGCTTTGGTACTTTCTCCGTGAAGGAACGTGCGGCCCGTACCGGACGCAACCCGCGCACCGGTGAAGCGATCCAGATCGCTGCTTCAAAAGTTCCTGGATTTAAGGCTGGAAAAGCGCTGAAAGATGCCGTAAACTAGCGCGCCTTTGCTGGGGTGGTTAGCTCAGCTGGGAGAGCATCGCCCTTACAAGGCGAGGGTCGCAGGTTCGATCCCTGCACCACCCACCAGTTCGGACCGGTAGTTCAGCTGGTTAGAATGCCGGCCTGTCACGCCGGAGGTCGCGGGTTCGAATCCCGTCCGGTCCGCCAACGCTGAAAAGGGCGAGCTTTAACGAGCTCGCCCTTTTTCTTTTTCAGTCCCACCGTCAGGTACAACCGCCCTTTCAGAGCAAGATCTGCTGCGGGCCGGCAAGGTACCCCCACTACGTGCCGATTCAATTTTGATTCGCGTGCGCGCAGGTTGTTTTCAGGTATCTGCGGCTGATCGGGATTGGTAACGCATATATTTTCGGCGCCGAATCAGAGTAAAATAGGCCTTCCACTCACAACCCGACTCCTCTAGTTATGATGCAACTGATTCGTGATCGCGCCAAGGGGCTGTTTGTCTGGTCCATTGTCGGTCTGATTATTATCACCTTTGCCCTGTTTGGCCTGAGCAGCTATCTCACCGGTGGGGGGGGGCCGAGCAGCGTGGCGGAAGTGAACGACACCGAAATCACCGAAAACCAGTTGCTACGCGCCCAGCGGAATTATCTGGAGCGTTTACGGCAATTTCAGGGCGATCAGTTCGATGCCTCCCTGTTCGATAATGCGCGCATCAAGCGCGAGGTATTGCAGGGACTGATTCAGCGCGAACTGGTTCAGCAACATATCAACGACACCGGCTATCAGCCCGGCTCCCAACAGGTGCTCGATGCCATTCAACAGTACGACGCTTTTCAGGAGGAGGGTCGTTTTTCCAGCGCCCGTTACAAGACATTATTGCGGCAGCAGGGGATCGCGGCCGAACAGTTCGAGCGGGATGTGGCCAGTGACCTGGCGTTCGAACAGTTACGCAACGGGATTGCCGCCAGTGCCTTTGTCACCGACGCCGAGCTGCAACGCTATTTGCGCCTGAAATACCAGCAGCGCGAGATCGGCTATCTGGTGCTGGATGTTGCCAGGTTTGTGGACCAGGTCGAGGTGGATGAGGCCAAAATCGAGCAGTTTTACCAGGCCAACCGCGGCCGTTTCGTGACACCCGAGAAAGTCCGTCTCAACTACCTGGAGCTCGATCTGCAGGAGCTGGCCAGACAATATGAAGTCAGTCAGCGGGAAGTCGAGGAATTCTATGCCAGCCAGCAGGATCGGTATCGTGAGGGCGAAGAACGTCGCGAGGTGCGCCATATTCTGATCGGCATCAACGCCGAACGCACCCAGAGCGAAGCACTCGAAACAGCTCAACAACTCTATCGCGAGCTTCAGCAGGGCGCGGATTTTGCCGAGCTGGCGCGGGCGCACTCGGATGACCCCGGCTCCGCCAGTCAGGGGGGCGATCTGGGGCGGATTGAACGCGACGCTTTTGATCCCGACTTCGAGCAGGCCGCTTTTGCCCTTGAGGAAGACGCGATCAGCGAGCCGGTTAAAACCCGCTTCGGGTATCACCTGATCAAGGCCGAAAAGGTGGTGTCACCGCCGGTGAAGCCCCTCGCCGAGGTCGAAGATGAAATCCGCCAGGAGCTGCGCATGCGCCAGGCGGAACAGGATTTCTATGAGAAAGTCAGCGAGCTGGAGCGTTACAGCTATGAAATGCCTGATTCGCTGCAGGGCGTGGCCGAACAGCTCGATCTGAACGTCCAGCAAAGCCCGTTGTTGACTCGCCAGGGCGGGGAGGGCGTGCTCGGCCACCCGAAGGTAGTGAATGCGGCCTTCAGCGAGGAGGTGCTGCAGCAGCGACGCAACAGTGAGGTACTGGAGCTGAGCGATACCCATTTTCTGGTGTTGCGGGTCAACGAACACGAACCAGCCAGTGAAAAATCCTTGCAGGAAGTCCGCCCGCAGATCGTCCGGCAGTTGAAGCGGCAACAGGCGCAGCAGCTGGCCGTCGAGGCGGCGCAGTCCATCCAGGCCGAGCTGGAGCAGGGCGTTGCGCCCCAGACGCTGGCGGCGCGGTATGACGCCGACTGGCAGGCACCCGGGTTGATCAGCCGTCGTGCGCAACAGGAAGGTGCGCAGCTGGACGAGAGTCTGCGTCAGGCGGCGTTTCGGATGCCGGCCCCGGATGAACAGGGGCAACCCAGCGTGACCACCACGGCCCTGTCCAACGGCGATGTGGCCGTGATTCGCCTGCAGGCGATCCGTGAGGGGGAACTGCCCGAAGGGGAAACCCTGACGCGCGAACGCCGGCAACTGGCCGCCGCCTTTGGTGTCAGCGAATACAATGCCCTGGTGGAAAGCCTGCGTCAGGCGGCGAAAATCCGCATCAGCGACTCCCTGGGCGACGAGGAGTAAATACCCCGCATCAGGGCGCTGTTCGGCTGTGTTGAAATCGTGGCAGTGACCTGACAAACCGGCACGCAGGTAGACGAAGGGATTAGGCCATGCTGAAACTCAAACTCCACTGGCAGATCCTGATTGCGCTGGTACTGGCCGTGCTGATCGGGGCCTGGGCCGGCCAGGAGGGCAGCCTGCTCGGTGTGCGCCTGTACAGTGTCTTCGATTTTGTCGGTAGTCTGTTCCTCAATGCCCTGAAGATGATCATCGTGCCGCTGATCGTTTCCTCGATCCTCGTCGGCATTGCCGGCATCGGCGGCGGCCACGGGCTGGCCCGGCTCGGCGGCAAAA
>NZ_JAVLAZ010000011.1:0-42824 GCF_031581315.1 Thiohalophilus sp. | reverse complement strand
TGGTGGCTGATCATCTTGATCAAAGCCGAGCCAGTCTAGGCTAGCCACAAACTTTGTGTCAAGTTTGCCTAAAGCACGAAAACCTTTTTATATCAGAAAGTTAGCTTATTTTTAGGGGTCTATAAAAAGATTCAGGGGCTAGGTACTAGGGGCTAGGTCCTAGAAAAGCGCTGTGAACTCTTTCTCGCGGCATCGGCATGAATAAAGGTGTGTGCTTTTCCTAGCAACTAGCCCCTAGAAACTAGAACCTCACAAACAAAAAGGCCTCCAGAGCACGCAGCTCTGGAGGCCTTTTTGTTTGTGTTGGTGCCGAAGGCCGGACTCGAACCGGCACGGCTTGCGCCACTACCCCCTCAAGATAGCGTGTCTACCAATTCCACCACTTCGGCAAGGTTTTCGTTTTCGGCAAAGGGCCAAAAGGCCCTTGGCATCCGCCCGTTAGCGGATTATTCCGATTTGGGCACATCCACGGGCGCGTCCTGTTCGGACTCACCGCCCGGCGGGGCCACCGGAACATCCCCCGGGCGTTCCTGACTGCTTTCCTGTTGCTGTTGTTCTTGCTGCTGCTGTTCAGCCTTGTCAACCAGGCTCTCACTCTTGGTGACGTCACCGGCGAGTCGAAACAGCGCCAGCGAGAGCAGGAAAAACAGGGTCGCCAGAACGGCCGTGGTGCGGGTCAGAAAGTTGGCCGCGCCTTGTGAGCCGAACATCGTGCCCGAGGCACCGCCCCCGCCACCGCCACCGCCGCCAAACGCGGCGCCGGCATCGGCACCCTTGCCCTGCTGCAGCAGCACCAGTACCACCAGTGCTACGGCGACGATGACATGCAGGACCAGAATAATGTTGTACAACATAGTGTCAGTATCTCCCGGATTATTCCTGACCGGCTGCCTTGCAGATGGTCAGAAAATCCTCCGCTTTGAGTGACGCGCCGCCGATCAGGCCGCCGTCGATATCGGGTTTGGCCAGCAGCTCGGCCGCGTTGCCCGCATTCATGCTGCCGCCGTATTGAATTCGCAGCCCTTCGGCCACGGCCGGATCCTGCCTGGAAATCTGGCCGCGAATGAAAGCGTGGACGTCCTGGGCCTGCTCCGGGCTGGCTGTCTTACCGGTGCCGATAGCCCAGACCGGCTCGTAAGCAATCACGCCATCGGCCAGGGCGGCCACGCCAGCATGGGCGATGACCGCGTCGATCTGGCGGGCGACCACCTGTTCGGTGATACCCTGCTCACGCTCTTCCAGCGTCTCGCCAATGCAAAGGATCGGGCTCAGGCCGGCCTGACGGGCCACCTCGAATTTTTCCGCCACCAGCTGATCATCTTCACCGTACAGGCTGCGCCGTTCGGAATGGCCCACGATGACAAATTTGCAGCCAAAATCGAGCAACATGGCGGCGGAGATTTCGCCCGTGAAGGCGCCCTTGGCCTCGGTGCTCAGATTTTGCGCACCCCAGGCGATGGGCGTCCCGTCCAGCTGCTGCTGAACGTCCGCCAGGTAGACATAGGGGACACACACGGCCACTTCCGCGTTGTTAACTTCACCGATTCCCGCCTTGATGCCGTCCAGCAGAGTCTTGTTATCGGCGCGCGAACCGTTCATTTTCCAGTTGCCGGCGATTAGTGGCTGACGCATGCCTTCTCCCCTTGTTATTCCGGTTTGACTATATAAAAGAGCGCGAAAGCTTACCGTCCAGACCACAATAAATCAATGAAAAACCGGGCTATTCGGCCCCGGAAACGGGTTTGGCGCCCTGTGTCGGCGCCGTTCAGCCGGAACCGAGCGTCTGTTCCACAACCCCGGCCAGCTCCTGCGCGACCCGCAACACCTCCCCGGCATCCTGGCCCTCGACCATCACCCGCAGCAGCGGTTCGGTCCCGGACGGGCGCAGCAGTACCCGCCCCCGGGCAGCCAGCTCCGACTCGGCGGCCGCCACGGCGGCCTGCACCTCGGGCGTCGCCAGGACATCGACCTTGCGGGCCAGGCGAACATTGATCAGCTGCTGCGGGTATTTGTCCATTCCGCTGACCAGGTCGGTCAATGTGCGGCCCGACTCCACGACGGCCGCCAGCACCTGCAAAGCGGCCACAATCCCGTCGCCGGTGCTGGTCTTGTCCAGGCAGATGAGATGGCCGGAGCCTTCCCCGCCCAGCTCCCAGCTGTGGGCCTGCAATTGCTCCATCACATAGCGATCCCCGACCCGGGCCCGGACAAAGGGAACCCCGGCCGCCTGCAGGGCGTGTTCCATGCCCAGATTGGTCATCAGGGTGCCCACCACACCGCCTTTCAGGCGCTGCATACGCTGGCGGTGGGTGGTCATCACATAGAGCAGCTCATCGCCATCAATGACGCGCCCCTCGCGGTCGACCATCAAAACCCGGTCGCCATCGCCGTCAAAGGCGATGCCCAGATCGGCGCCCTGCAGCTGCACCTTTTTCTGCAGCCATTCCAGGTGGGTGGAGCCGCAGCCGTCGTTGATATTGAGACCGTCGGGATCGTTGCCAATCACCGTCAGCTCGGCCCCCAGTTCGGCAAAGACCTTGGGCGCAATCTGGTAGGTGGCGCCGTTGGCACAATCGAGCACGATATGCAGGCCGTTGAGATCGAGATGCTCGGGAAAGGTGCTTTTGCAAAACTCGATATAGCGCCCGGCCGCGTCGTCCACCCGGTTCGCACGGCCGAGTTTATCCGGCGCGCTGGTGACCAGCTCCTGATCGATCATCGCCTCGATCGCCAGCTCCACTTCGTCCGGCAGTTTGGTCCCCTCGGCGGAGAAAAACTTGATGCCGTTATCCGGATAGGCATTGTGGGAGGCACTGATGACAATGCCGGCCCGGGCATGCAGGGTGCGGGTCAGGTGCGCAATACCGGGGGTCGGCATTGGCCCCAGCAGACAGACATTCATGCCGGCGGCCGCCAGCCCCGCTTCCAGGGCCGATTCGAAAATATAGCCGGATATCCGGGTATCCTTGCCGATGAGCACCTTGCCGCCGCCATCGCCCAGCACCCGGCCGGCCGCCCAGCCCAGCTTGAGAATGAATTCGGGCGTGATCGGAAACTCACCGACCCGCCCGCGCACCCCGTCGGTGCCAAAATATTTACGTGACATAAATCCAGCGTCCTCTTGCCGCCGCCCCTGGCGGCCAGATTGAAAGTTCACGATTATAAAGCAATAACCCTGCCGATACTCAGGCCTGCCTCACAGCCCGGCACAGGGTCAGGGCATCGGCGCTCTCGCGCACGTCATGCACCCGCACAATGGCAGCCCCCAGCCAGCCGGCCAGGGTGGCCAGCGCCAGGCTGCCCGCCAGCCGCTCGTCCACCGGCCGCTCGCCCAGCAATTTGCCAATCATCGATTTGCGCGACACTCCCACCAGCACGGGATGACCGGTATCGACAAACCGCTGCAGATGGCGGAACAGGGCCAGATTGTGCTGCACGGTTTTGCCAAACCCGAAGCCTGGGTCAAGAATCAGCCGCGCCGGTGCAACTCCGGCGGCCTGGCAGATCTCGATTCGCTGCTGTAAAAACGCCAGAACCTCTTCCACCACATCATCATAGTGCGGGTTAGCCTGCATGGTGCGCGGCTGCCCCTGCATGTGCATCAGGCAGATCGGCACATCCAGCTGTGCCGCCACCTCCAGGGCCCCGGGTTCCTGCAGCGCCCGTACATCGTTAATCAGGCTGGCACCGGCCACTACTGCGGCATGCATGACCGCCGGCTTGCTGGTATCAACGGAGATGGGGATCGCGCTATCGCGACGAATCGCCTCGATGACGGGAATCACCCGCGCCAGCTCCTCTTCCTCAGAGACCGCCGGCGCCCCCGGACGGGTCGACTCACCGCCGATGTCGATAATATCGGCTCCCTCACTGATCATCTGCCGGACACGCTCGACCGCCGCCTGCGATCGGTTGAAGCGCCCGCCATCGGAAAAAGAGTCCGGGGTCACATTGAGTATACCCATGATCAGGGGCCAGTGTTCGGAACTGAGATCTAACGACATACTGATGGATTCACCCTGTCCAGTCGCGATGGTAATTTGTTTTGATTATCTTCCGGCGTATTTTAACAGTATTCACCGACCGGGATCGGCAACGATCAAAACACATGGCAGAAATGAAATCCGATTCCGTTCACACGCCACGACATCGGCTGTGGGGCCTGTTCTATGGCGGGTATCCCGCGCGGGCAGCATCGCGACCCTTATTTGGCGGCCGAAGAACGAAAAACGCCCCGTGAAAACGGGGCGTTGATCGCGCTTAATGGCGGTGTGCTTCAGTGTTCGCCGGCCGGACCACCGATCTGGCCTTCACCCTTGTCGGTACGAGAGGTTTTCTTCTCCTCGTCACCGGAGGGGCTGTGCGGCGGCTCGTGATCATCCCAGTCAGCGGGCGGCGGTGGCTCGTTACCACTCATGATGGCATCGATCTGTCGTTTATCGATGGTTTCATACTTGATCAGCGCCTGTGCCATCAGGTGTAACTTATCCATATGATCGGTCAGCACCGTCTTGGCCCGCTGGTAGTTGCGATCGATGACAGAGCGAATCTCTTCATCGATAATATGCGCAGTTTCATCAGAGAGATTCTTGTGCTGGGTCACCGAATGACCAAGGAATACCTCGCCTTCGTCCTCGCCATAGGTCATCGGACCAAGTCGCTCGGATAGCCCCCACTTGGTCACCATGTTGCGGGCGATCTCGGTGGTGCGCTGAATATCATTGGAAGCACCGGTGGTCACGTGCTCGTTGCCGAAGATCAGCTCCTCGGCCAGACGCCCGCCGAACAGGGAGGCGATGGAACTTTCCAGCCGCTCCTTGGTATAGCTATAGCGATCCTCCTCGGGCAGGAACATGGTCACACCCAGCGCCCGGCCACGTGGAATAATGCTGACCTTGTAGACCGGATCGTGCGACGGCACGCTCAGGCCCACGATGGCATGACCGGCCTCGTGATAGGCAGTGAGCTTTTTCTCTTCCTCGTTCATCACCATGGACTTGCGCTCGGCGCCCATCATGATCTTGTCCTTGGCCTTCTCGAACTCTTCCATACTGACCAGACGGTTGTTGCCACGGGCGGCAAACAGGGCAGCCTCGTTGACCAGGTTGGCCAGATCGGCCCCGGAGAAACCGGGTGTCCCGCGGGCAATGACCATGGGCTCGACATCATCGCCCACCGGCACCTTGCGCATATGCACCTTGAGGATCTGCTCGCGACCGCGCATGTCGGGCAGCGGCACGACCACCTGGCGGTCGAAACGACCGGGGCGCAGCAACGCCGGATCCAGCACGTCGGGACGGTTGGTGGCGGCGATGACGATCACGCCCTCGTTACCTTCAAAGCCGTCCATTTCCACCAGTAACTGGTTGAGGGTCTGCTCGCGCTCGTCATGACCGCCGCCCAGACCGGCACCACGGTGCCGGCCGACCGCATCGATTTCGTCGATGAAGATAATGCACGGGGCCTGCTTCTTGGCCTGCTCAAACATGTCACGCACGCGCGAGGCGCCGACGCCGACGAACATTTCCACGAAGTCGGAACCGGAGATGGTAAAAAACGGCACCTTGGCTTCACCGGCGATAGCCTTGGCCAGCAGGGTTTTACCGGTACCGGGGGGGCCGACCATCAGGACACCGCGCGGGATCATCCCGCCCAGCTTCTGGAACTTGCCCGGATCGCGCAAAAATTCGACCAGCTCCTGCACTTCATCCTTGGCTTCGTCACAGCCGGCCACGTCATTGAAACGGATATTGACCTGATCCTCGCCCAGCATGCGGGCCTTGCTCTTGCCGAACGACATAGCGCCGCGACCACCACCGCCACCTTGCATCTGGCGCATGAAGAAAATCCACAGGCCGATGATCAACAGGAACGGAAACCAGGAGATAAAGATCTGGGTCCAGATGGATTGTTCCGGCGGTTTGGCCTTGATGGTCACATTGTGCTTCATCAGGTCGCCGATCATGGCGGTGTTGTCGGTTTCAGGACTGAAGGTCTTGAAGTTCTCACCACCTTGCGTGCGACCGGTAATGTTGCGCCCCTGAATCGTGACTTCCATCACCTGCCCGCTTTTCACATCCTGCATGAATTGTGAATAGGGCTTTTCAGTTGCCGGAGTTGTCGTGCTCAGGTTCTGGAACACCGACATGAGGATGATCGCCACAATCACCCACAACAGAATATTCTTGGTCAAGTCGTTCAATGGTCTACCTCATGGCCTGCCATCACAGGCGTTTGCTGTCATGCAAAATACACTACTACACATTATAGCCCCTCGCCAGTAGATAAATCTCGGGAGAGCGGGCCCGTGAAGCCTTCGGTTTTCGGACAATCAATTTCGCGAAATGTTGCCGGATTTCGCGTTTAAATTCATCCAGACCTTCGCCGGTAAACGCCTTGATCAGCATATCCCCGCCCGGCTTGAGGACTTTTTGCGCCAGCTCCAGACTCAACTCGGCCAGATACATGGCGCGCGGCTGATCGACCGCCTTCATACCACTCATATTGGGGGCCATATCCGACATTACAAGGTCGACCGGCCGTCCGTCGAGCACCGCCAGCAACTGCTCGTAGACCGGCTCCTCGCGAAAATCTCCCTCGATGAATTCGACCCCGGCAATCGCATCCATGGGCAGCAGATCCAGCGCGATCACCCGCCCCTTGCTCCCCACCTGGCGTACGGCATATTCCGACCAGCCCCCGGGCGCCGCACCCAGATCGACCACCGTCATACCGGGTTTGAGCAGACGATCCCGCTCGTCGATTTCGATCAGTTTGTAGATGGCACGGCTGCGCCAGCCCTCCTGCCGGGCTTTTTTGACATAAGCGTCGTCAAAATGCTCGTTGAGCCATTTTTTGCTGGTTTTGGATCGGGCCATAGGAATTCCAGTCGTCAGTTAGCCGTTGGCAGTCGTCAGTGGGGGTATGAATTGGTACAATTTACGGCCTTCACTATCTGGATTCTTACTTTCATGTCCCTGACCAGCAGCCAGAAAAAATTCCTGCGCCAGCGCGCCCATCATCTCAAGCCCGTCGTCATTATCGGACAACACGGGCTGGGTGAAAACGTGCTGGGCGAAATCGACAACGCGCTGGCCTATCACGAGCTGATCAAGGTGCGGGTCAATGCGGCGGATCGCGAAGAGCGCCAGCAGCTGATTGAGCAGATCAGCGAACACAGTCGGGCCGAGCAGGTACAGCTGATCGGCCATGTCGCCGTGTTCTACCGTCCGGCCGACGAGCCCAAAATTCAGCTGCCGCGCTGATTATCCGGCTCCAACCCGAAGATCACCAGGGCCAGACCCGCCAGGCTGTTAAACAAAAACAGACTTGAGGAGATGCCGTGCAACATACCAAAGCGCTGTTGCGCCGCGCTGCCCTCTTCCAGTCCCGCCGCCTTGAGCTCGGCCATCATCGGCTGCAAGACAAACTCGCCGATCACAATCACCAGCAACATCGCCAGCAACAATCCACGGCGCCATTCGCGCCAGCCCTTCGGCGTCGGCTTGCGGGTCTGGATCAACAGTAACAATGCCGCGCACACCAGGCCCACATAACTCATGGCACTGAACAGCTTGCCCGCCAGCATCCCGGCCAGCGCCCGATCCTCCAGCACCGAGAACAGCATCGGCGCCACCAGATAGCCGGTAATCCACATGCCCCCGACCCACAGGGTCAGGGCAATGCGTTCAGGAATTGCGTAGTTCATACATGTAACTCTGTAGAGAATTCACTGGAAACAACGCGGAGGACGCAGAGGCGCGGAGTCGCAGAGGAATTAAAGTAATGACAGTCACAATCTTCAGATAACTTGAGAAACAGAGTAGTTGGGCCAGTGGATCAGTTTCATTGTCTGAACGAGACATTCCCTTCAACAATTTTATGCCCTTTCAGGACCCGGAGCATTCTAAATAATAAAATGCTTTTCTCCGCGCCTCCGCGCCTCTGCGTCCTCCGCGTTGTTTATACACACCTGGCTAAATGTATTTCACCGACACGATTTCGTAGTCGCGATTGCCGCCCGGCGCCTGGACGGTGACTTCGTCACCTTCCTGTTTGCCGATCAGGGCTCGGGCGATCGGGGAGGTGATGGAGATCAGGTTCTGTTTGATATCCGCTTCTTGTTCGCCAACGACCTGATAGGTCACTTCCTTGTCGTTCTCGATGTCGTACAGTTCCACCGTGGCGCCGAACACGACCTTGCCGCCGGCATTTTTGCCCACTGCCTGCACGTCGATGATTTCGGAGTTGGAGAGGGCCGCCTCGATCTCCTTGATCCGCCCTTCGATGAAACTCTGCTGTTCACGCGCGGCATGGTACTCGGCGTTTTCCTTCAGATCGCCGTGCTCACGGGCCGTGGCGATCGCCTCGATCACCTTCGGGCGCTGGACACTTTTAAGATCTTTGAGCTCGGCACGCAGTTTGTCGGCGCCGGCGGCGGTCATCGGTTGACGACTCATGCATTCATCTCCTGATGCAGATCCTGCAAACAATGTACCTTGATGTTGTTCAGACTGCGCAGCGCCTCGCAGGTCGCTCGTGCTCCGGCCACCGTGGTGGTGTAGCCCACCTTGTGATTCAATGCCTGGCGTCGGATTTCGTAGGAATCCGCAATCGCCTGCTTGCCTTCGGTGGTATTCACGATGAAGTTGATTTCATCGTTCTTGATCATATCGACGATATCGGGGCGACCTTCATTGACCTTGTTAACCCGTTGATTGAGAACGCCGGCTTTACTTAATACGTCCGACGTCCCGCCGGTAGCCACCAGATTGAAACCGAGTTCGACCAGTTCCCGGCCAACCTCAACCACCGCGCTCTTGTCGACATCACGGACACTGACAAAAGCGGTGCCGGCCGCAGGCAGAGCCACGCCGGCGCCCAGCTGGGCGCGGCCGAAGGCTTCACCGAAACTGCGCCCTACACCCATCACCTCGCCGGTGGATTTCATTTCGGGACCCAGCAGAGGATCCACACCCGGGAATTTGATAAACGGGAACACCGCCTCCTTGACCGAATAATAGGGCGGAATCCGCTCGGCGGTTATGCCCTGCTCCGCCAGCGTTGTGCCAGCCATGCAACGCGCGGCGATTTTGGCCAGCGGCAGTCCCACCGTCTTGGAGACAAACGGGACCGTACGCGAGGCGCGCGGATTGACCTCGATGACGAAGATCTTGTCGCCCTGCACGGCAAGCTGGGCATTCATCAGACCGATCACCTTCAGCTCGATGGCCATGGCCTTGACCTGCTCGCGAATCTGATCCTGGACCTCCGCGCTCAGACTGTACGGCGGCAGGGAACAGGCCGAGTCGCCGGAGTGGACCCCGGCCTGCTCGATATGCTGCATGATGCCGCCGATCACCACGGTCTCGCCGTCGCATACCGCATCGACGTCGACTTCGATGGCATCGTCCAGGAAACGGTCCAGCAGGACGGGAGCATCGGGATAGACCTCGACCGCCGTGCGCATGTAACGATCCAGATCCTCGGGTTTGTAGACGATCTCCATGGCCCGGCCACCGAGCACATAGGAGGGTCGGACCACCAGCGGATAACCGATCTCCTCGGCCAGTTTCATGGCCTCCTCTTCGCTACGCGCCGTGCGATTGGGCGGTTGTTGCAGGTTGAGCTTGTCGATCATCGCCTGGAAGCGTTCCCGGTCCTCGGCCAGATCGATGGAGTCGGGCGAGGTGCCGATGATCGGCGCGCCGGCCTCTTCCAGATCCCGGGCCAGTTTGAGCGGTGTCTGGCCGCCGTATTGCACGATGATCCCGGTGGGCTTCTCGACTTCGATCAGCCCCAGCACATCTTCCAGGGTCAGCGGCTCAAAATAGAGCCGATCCGACGTATCATAATCGGTGGAAACGGTTTCGGGATTGCAGTTGACCATGATGGTCTCGTAACCGTCATCACGCATGGCCAGCGCGGCATGCACGCAACAATAGTCGAACTCGATTCCCTGACCGATGCGGTTGGGCCCGCCCCCGAGCACCATGATCTTTTTACGATCGGACGCGTCGGCCTCGCACTCTTCCTCGTAGGTGGAATACATGTAGGCGGTATTGGTCGCGAATTCGGCGGCACAGGTATCGACCCGTTTGTAGACCGGACGCACATTCAGCTCGTAGCGATGCTGGCGCAGCACCTTCTCGCTGACCCCGACCAGCCTGGCCAGGCGGGTGTCGGCAAAGCCCTTGCGTTTGAGCTCGCGCATGCGCTCTGCGGTGAGCCCCTTCATGCCCCCCTCGCGAACCTGCGCTTCGAGTTGAATGAGTTCTTCGATCTGGACCAGAAACCAGGGATCGATCGCCGTCATCTCGTGCACGTCTTCCACGCTGAAACCGGCCCGAAAGGCATCGCCCACATACCAGATACGCTCCGGCCCGGTATTCTTTAACTGGGTACGGATCTTCTCCAGCGCATCGTCGTCGTTGAGATCGACCATTTCGTTGAAGCCGTCGGCGCCGGTCTCCAGACCGCGCAGGGCTTTTTGCAGCGACTCCTGCTGGGTACGGCCGATGGCCATCACCTCGCCCACCGATTTCATCTGGGTGGTGAGCCGGGCTTCGGCCTGGGGGAATTTCTCGAAGGTAAACCGCGGGATCTTGGTCACCACGTAGTCGATACTCGGCTCGAAGGAGGCCGGCGTGGCGCCGCCGGTAATCTCGTTCTGCAACTCGTCCAGGGTATAGCCGACCGCCAGCTTGGCGGCCACCTTGGCAATCGGAAAGCCGGTGGCCTTGGAGGCCAGCGCCGAGGAGCGGGAGACCCGGGGATTCATCTCGATGATGATCATGCGACCGTCGTCGGGGTTGATGGCAAACTGTACATTGGAGCCGCCGGTATCCACCCCGATTTCGCGCAGTACCGCCAGCGAGGCGTCGCGCATGATCTGGTATTCCTTGTCGGTCAGGGTCTGGGCCGGGGCCACGGTGATCGAGTCACCGGTATGCACGCCCATCGGATCGAGGTTCTCGATGGAGCAGATAATGATGCAGTTGTCCTTGTGATCCCGCACCACCTCCATTTCGTATTCCTTCCAGCCCAGCGCCGACTCCTCGATCAACAGTTCGTTGGTCGGCGACAGCTCCAGGCCGCGCTCGCAGATCTCGACGAACTCTTCCTTGTTATAGGCGATACCGCCGCCGCTGCCGCCCATGGTAAACGAAGGGCGGATGATGGCCGGAAAACCGATCTGCTTCTGCACCTCGTTAGCCTCTTCCATGCTGTAGGCCACTTCCGAGTGGGGCAACTCGAGCCCGATCTTGCGCATCGCCTTGCGGAAACGATCCCGATCCTCGGCCTTGTCGATGGCATCCATGGAGGCCCCGATCAATTCCACGCCGTATTCCTCCAGCACCCCTTCGCGATCCAGATCCAGGGCACAGTTCAGTGCGGTCTGCCCGCCCATGGTGGGTAACAGGGCATCGGGGCGTTCGCTGGCGATGATGTTGCGCACGGTGGTCCATTCCACCGGTTCGATATAGGTGCGATCGGCCATCTCCGGATCGGTCATGATCGTGGCGGGATTGGAGTTGACCAGGATGACGCGATACCCCTCTTCCTTCAGCGCCTTGCAGGCCTGCGCCCCGGAGTAGTCAAACTCACAGGCCTGGCCGATAACAATCGGCCCGGCGCCGACGATGAGGATGCTTTTGATGTCGGTACGTTTTGGCATTTTTTTACTCTATATTCGGTCCGCGAATTAACGCAAATGGACGCAAATGAATGTCATTAAATTCGTTCTGTAGTGTTGTATTGCCACACGAGTCGCTTGAATGATAATTTCGGCACCCCAAAATTAAACAACAAACCAACACTTAACCCACTTGCTTTCAGATAATTCATCAGTTGGGCCTCATGCTCACCTGACAATTTAGACAACGCCTTCAACTCCAGCAAAAGCTTATCTTCCACAACAACATCAGCAATATAGTTTCCTACAACTTTACCTTTATACTTCACCTGCAATGATTTCTGTCTTTGAAATTGCAGGCCGTGTCTAACCATCTCCTCACATAGAGCGTTTTCATAGACTGATTCTAGAAAACCTGCTCCCAGGGTGTTACTTACTTCAAATGCACAACCAATGACCTGTTCAGATAAAATCCTTTTCATCTTCATACAAAATCCATTTTGTATTATTGAGTTAGCGTTTATTTGCGTTCATTGGCGGACTCAATCAATTCAATGAACTTGTCGAACAATGGCGAAAGATCATGTGGCCCCGGGCTGGCTTCGGGGTGTCCCTGAAAACTGAACGCCGGACGGTCGGTGCAGGCCACACCCTGGAGCGTGCCGTCGAACAGCGAACGGTGTGTCGCCGTGACGTTATCCGGCAGGGAATCCTCGTCGATGGCAAAACCATGGTTCTGGCTGGTGATCATCACCTGCTTGCTTTCCAGATCCTGGACCGGATGGTTGGCGCCATGGTGGCCGAACTTCATTTTGACACTCTTGGCGCCACTGGCCAGCCCCAGCAGCTGATGACCGAGGCAGATACCGAACATCGGTACCCCGCTCTCAAGTATTTTCTTAATAGCATCGATGGCGTAATCGCAGGGTTCCGGATCCCCCGGCCCGTTGGAGAGAAAGATCCCGTCCGGATCCATGGCCAGCACCTCCTCGGCCGGGGTCGTCGCCGGCACCACCGTCACCCGGCAGCCGCGATTAACCAGCAGGCGCAGGATGTTGCGTTTGACGCCATAATCATAAGCCACCACCCGGTACGGGAGCGCCTCTTCAACCATGGCGGGGACATTGGGATAGCCTTCACCGGGGTTCCACACCCCTTCCAGCCAGTCATAGGCCGTGCCGGTGGTGACCTCTTTGGCCAGGTCCATGCCCTTGAGGCCGGGAAATTCCCGCGCGGCCTGCAACGCCTGTTTTTCGTCGATGCTGTTGCCGGCCATGATGCAGCCGTTCTGGGCGCCCTTTTCGCGCAGGATACGGGTCAGCTTGCGGGTATCAATGTTGGCGATCCCGACCACGTTGTTGCGCTGCAGATAATTGTCCAGGGTTTCCTGGCTGCGCCAGTTACTGGCGACCAGCGGCAGGTCGCGAATGATCAGGCCCTCGGCGAATACGGCGCGGGATTCTTCGTCCTCATGATTGGCGCCGACATTGCCAATGTGCGGATAGGTCAGGGTAACGAGCTGTTTGGCGTAGGAGGGATCGGTCAGTATCTCCTGATAACCGGTCATCGCGGTGTTGAACACCACCTCGCCCACGGTCTGGCCGTCTATGCCGATAGACTCACCGTGAAAAATGGTACCGTCTTCCAACGCCAGCAGTGCCGGTTTTTTCAAGAGTCCTCCCTTGCGCGGGGCGCCTGCAAAAAGCGGGAGATACCAATCTGGAGTCTCCCGCTATGCAAAATTTCGATTCGATTTGTCGATCTGACCTTAAATTCAGACCCTTTCTATTCTAACCAACTGGCCTTGTAACCACAAGTAACAAGGGACAAGAGACAAGGGACGAGGAATAAAAAGGTCATCGCAACTACCTGATTTTAAAAATATAAGTTGACTTGCAGGGTGGCACGGTCCACCCGAGGCACCACGAACCGGGGGATTGTTGCCTCGTCACTCGTACCTCGTCACTGCATATGACGTAAACCCAGTACATCCTGCATATCGAACAGACCTTTGTCCTGTTGCATGATCCAGTTGGCGGCACGTACGGCGCCATTGGCAAAGGTCATGCGGCTGGAAGCTTTGTGGGTGATCTCGACCCGCTCACCCGCACCGGCAAACATCACGGTATGTTCGCCGACGATATCGCCGGCCCGGATCGTCTCAAAACCGATCGTCTGGCGATCCCGTTCGCCGGTATTGCCTTCGCGGCCAAACACGGCGCATTCCATCAGGTCCCGACCCAGGGCATCGGCCACCACTTCGCCCATGCGCAGGGCCGTCCCCGAAGGGGCATCCACTTTATGTCGATGGTGGGCCTCGATGATCTCGACATCCACGTTGTCACCCAGCACCCGGGCGGCAATATCCAGTAACTTGAAAGAGAGATTAACGCCAACACTCATGTTGGGGGCAAAGACGATCCCGATCTGTTTGGCGACATGGCCAATCTGTTTTTTCTGTTCATCGGTAAAACCGGTGGTGCCGATGATCATGCATTTGCCGGCGGCGCGGCAGATCTCCAGATGCAACATGGTCGCCTCGGGACGGGTAAAATCAATCAGGACATCAAACTGATCGACCACCCGGGTCAGACTGTCATCCACCCTGACCCCGATTTGACCGAGACTGGCCAGCTCACCGGCATCCACACCGATCATACTGCTGCCGGGTCGATCCACGACCGCGCCAATCTCGGCCTGTGGGTCCTGATGTGTGGCTTCGAGCAGCACCCGCCCCATACGCCCGGAGGCACCCACAATTGCAACCCTGGTCATGAATAATGGCTCCTCGGTGGTGTTTATCCGCGAATTAACGCCAATGAACGCGAATAATTTTCAAAAAGTTTTTAAATTGTAGCCCTGTTCGCGTTGATTCGCGTTCATTGGCGGATACTGTTAACGAATACGACTTGAATCAGAACTTCATATCTTCGAAGAATTTTTTCACACCATCCAGCCAGGAGGCGGCACGCGGGCTATGCTTGATACCATCTTCCTGCATGGAATCATCGAGCTGCTGCAACAGCTCTTTTTGCTTGCTGGTGAGATTGACCGGCGTTTCGACGGAAATCTTGCACAGCAGATCGCCGACGCCGTCGCCGCGTACCGACTTGACCCCCTTGCCGCGCATCCGGAACTGTTTGCCGCTCTGGCTTTCCGGCGGGACCTTGAGCTTGATCCGACCGTCGAGAGTCGGGACTTCCAGTTCACCGCCCAGGGCAGCCACGCCAATGCTGACCGGGACATCACAGTGCAGGTCGTTGCCGTCGCGCAGGAAAATGGGATGGGGCTTGACGTGAATATGCACATAGAGATCACCCGGCGGGCCACCATTCTCGCCGGCTTCGCCCTCCCCGGCCAGACGAATACGATCGCCGTTGTCCACGCCGGCCGGGACCTTGACCGACAGGGTGCGGGTTTTCTCGACCCGGCCCTGACCGTGGCATACGCCACAGGGGTCGGTGATAATCTGGCCGGTGCCCTGACAGCGCGGACAGGTCTGCTGCAACGAGAAAAAGCCCTGTTGCATGCGCACCTGACCGTGACCACCACAGGTGGTACAGGTGCTCGGGGAGCTGCCTTTCTTCGCCCCGCTGCCGTCACACTCTTCACAGAGAACGTGCGTGGGAATGCGAATACTGGCCGAATAGCCCTTCACCGCCTCTTCCAGGGTCAGTTCCAGGTTATAGCGCAGATCGGCGCCGCGATAGACGCGCTGTCCGCCACGGCCACCACCGCCGCCAAAAATATCGCCGAAGACATCACCGAAGATGTCGCTGAAGCTGGCGCCACCGAAGCCGCCGCCAAACCCGGCTCCGCCACCGGCCGCCCCATCCACGCCGGCATGCCCGAACTGGTCGTAGGCCGCCCGCTTTTGCGGATCGCTCAATACATCATACGCCTCGCGCGCTTCCTTGAACTTCTCCAGCGCCTCTTCATCATCCGGGTTGCGATCCGGATGATATTTCATCGCCATGCGCTTGAAGGCTTTTTTGATCTCGTCATCACTGGCGTTTTTGGAAACACCCAGCGCGTCGTAATAATCCTGTTTGGCCATAATCGTTTTTGCTTTGTCGTGAATCAACGACGCAGCACGCATTCAAGCGTCACTGCTCGTATTCTGAAAACCAAATCATCAAACGCTGTACTCGCGCCTGATTAATCGCAAACTATCTGTATACGTTGTTCGTAACCACCGACAGACACTGAAGTCACCGAATCAAACATGGTTAATTACATTATTAACGCTAAATATTCGATGTACATCAGTGTTTTCAGTGGTTTCGCTTTTACCGTACTACAACGCCGAAACTTACACAGCAATTGGCTGGATACAGTTACCTGTATCCAGCCAGGGTAGTGACAGCCGGGAAAGTGACGACTTATTTCTTGTTGTCGTCCACTTCCTCGAACTCGGCATCGACGACGTCTTCGTCGGCCTGGCCGCTTCCGGCTTCGGAGGCGGCTTCCGCGCCGGCCTGACCGGCAGCACCCTGTTCGGCGTAGAGCCGTTCGGCCATTTTGGCGGACGCGTCGGTCAGTGCCTTGGTCTTGGCCTCGATCTCGTCCTTGCTGTCGCCGTTCATGGCTTCTTCCAGTTCCTTGATAGCCGTCTCGATCTTCTCTTTCTCGTCGGCTTCCAGCTTGTCACCCAGCTCATCCATGGATTTGCGGGTGGCATGGATCAGATTGTCAGCCTGGTTGCGGGCATCGACCATTTCGTGGAACTTCTGGTCATCGGCCGCATGGGCTTCGGCATCCTTGACCATCTGTTCAACTTCCTCCTCGGAGAGGCCGCTGGAGGCCTTGATCACGATCTTGTTTTCCTTGCCGGTCGCCTTGTCCTTGGCCGACACATTCAGGATACCGTTGGCGTCGATGTCCAGCGTGACTTCAATCTGCGGCACACCGCGCGGTGCCGGCGGAATGTCCTGCAGATCGAACCGGCCCAGCGACTTGTTGGCGTCAGCGCGTTCGCGCTCGCCCTGCAGGACGTGGACGGTCACCGCATTCTGGTTATCATCGGCGGTCGAGAACACCTGGGTCGCCTTGGTCGGGATGGTGGTGTTCTTCTCGATCAGCTTGGTCATCACACCGCCGAGGGTTTCGATACCCAGCGACAGCGGGGTGACATCGAGCAGCAGCACGTCCTTGACGTCGCCACCCAGGACACCGGCCTGAATGGCGGCACCCAGGGCGACCGCTTCGTCCGGATTCACGTCCTTGCGCGGCTCCTTGCCGAAGAATTCCTTGACCGCTTCCTGGACCTTGGGCATGCGGGTCTGACCGCCGACCAGAATGACATCATCCACATCGGAAGCCGACAGACCGGCATCCTTGAGCGCCGTCTTGCACGGCTCCATGGAGCGGGTGATCAATTCCTCGACCAGCGATTCGAGCTTGGCGCGAGTGATCTTAACGTTCATGTGTTTCGGACCACTGGCATCGGCCGTGATATACGGCAGATTGACGTCGGTCTGCTGCGAGGAAGAGAGCTCGATCTTGGCCTTTTCCGCGCCTTCCTTGAGGCGCTGCATGGCCAGCGGATCGCCTTTAAGATCGATGCCCTGTTCCTTCTTGAACTGTTCGGCCAGATAGTCGATCAGGCGCTTGTCGAAGTCCTCACCACCGAGGAAGGTATCACCATTGGTGGACAGTACCTCGATCTGATGCTCGCCATCGATGTCGGCGATTTCGATAATGGAAATATCGAAGGTCCCGCCACCGAGGTCGTAGACGGCCAGCTTCTGGTCGCCACGCTTCTTGTCCATCCCGTAGGCCAGAGCCGCCGCGGTCGGTTCGTTAATAATGCGCTTGACCTCCAGCCCGGCGATCTTGCCGGCGTCCTTGGTCGCCTGACGCTGGGAGTCATTGAAATAGGCCGGCACGGTAATGACCGCTTCGGTCACTTCCTCGCCCAGATAGTCCTCGGCCGATTTTTTCATCTTCTGCAAGACCTTGGCGGAAATTTCCGGCGGGGCCATTTTCTTGCCGTTGACTTCCACCCAGGCGTCGCCGTTGTCGGCTTTCATGATGTTGTAGGGCACCATGTTGATGTCCTTCTGGACTTCATCATCCTGGAATTTGCGGCCGATCAGGCGCTTGATGGCGAAGAGTGTATTTTCGGGATTGGTGACGGCCTGACGCTTGGCGGACTGGCCCACCAGGATTTCATCGTCCTTGGTGTAAGCCACGATGGATGGCGTGGTACGGTCACCTTCACTGTTTTCGATCACCTTGGCCTTGCCGCTATCCATGATGGCGACGCAGGAGTTGGTTGTACCAAGGTCGATTCCAATTATTTTACCCATTGTTCGGTTCTCCACGTTTTGCGAGTTTCGGGTCTTAAAATCTGTTGTTGCTTTCTAAATGGGGGCATCCACGCCGACTTCAAGCCTGTTGGTCGACCTTTGTGCCCTTGTCGTCCGCCTCCGGGGCCCGGGAGACAATCACCATGGCCGGGCGGATCAAACGGTCATTGAGCAGATAGCCCTTTTGCATCACATTGATTACCGTATTGGGGGCCTTATCCGGCGTTTCAACCGTCGACATGGCCTGGTGCCGCTCCGGATCGAAGGGCTCGTCCTGCGGATCGATGGGCTGGATATTGAACTTGTCCATAGCGCCCTCGAGCATGCGCAGGGTCAGCTCGGTCCCTTCCTTGATTTTCTCAACACTGGCTTCCTCCTGTTCGGCGGCGGCCACGCCCATCTCCAGGCTGTCCCGCACCGCCAGCAGTTCCTGGGCGAAGCGCTCCAGCGCATATTTGTGGGCACTTTCCAGCTCCCGTTCGGTGCGCCGGCGCAGGTTGTCCATCTCCGCATTGGTCCGCAGCAGCTTCTCCCAGTTCTCCTGGGCGCGGTTTTCCGCCTCGGTCAATTTGGCCTGCAATTCCTCGACGCTATCGGCCTCCAGAGGCGCGTGGGAATCACCCTCATGCCAGGCCTCCGTCTCACCGGGGTTGTCCTGGGGCTGTTCATCGGTCACATCTGTGTCACTCATGCTCTACTCCGAAGCGTTGCGATTACCTGAAAGTGGTTGAATCTGTTTAGAATTATGAGGGAATATGGGGATGATTATTCCGAGGTCAAGAGTGACCCCAGCAATTTGGCGGTCACATCCACCACCGGTATCACCCGGTCATAGGCCATGCGGGTCGGGCCGATGACCCCCAGCACGCCCACCACCTCGTCCTGCACCCTGTAGGGCGACGTCACCACCGAGCATTCGCCGAAGGCCTCGTAGCCCGATTCCTCGCCGATGAAAATCTGCATGCCCTCCGCGTGGATGGACTTGTCGAGAATGTGCAGGATGTCCTGCTTGGTCTTGAGCGCCTCGAACAGCTGGCGCAGGCGCTCCATATCAGCCATCTCGGCATAGCTCATCAGATTGGTCTCGCCGTGGACCACGTAGTCGGCGGTCTGACTGGTCTGGACCACCTCGTCGGCCAGTTGCACCGCCAGTTGCATGATCTGCTTCATGTCGTCGCGGATTTCTTCCATATGCTGGAGCACCCGCGCACGAATCGAATCCAGCTCGCGACCGGCGAATTCGCTATTGAGATAATTGGCCGCCTGTTGCAACTCCGACTGGGTATAGGCCCGATCGGTGTGGATGATCCGGTTTTGCACCTGCTGATCATTGACCACCAGAATCACCAGTACCCGGTCCCCGGACAGGGGAAGAAATTCAATATGCTTTAGCTGGACCGAGCCGGCACGCGGCAACATCACCAGACCCGCCATACGGGTCATGCTGGAGAGCAGGTTGGAGACGCGATCGATCAGCTCTTCGGGATCATCGAGGCGATGCAGTTCATCACGAAAACGTTCCATAACATTGCCACGCAAGGGACGGACGGTCAGCAGATTATCGACAAACAGCCGGTATCCGCGTACTGTGGGAATCCGACCCGCGGAAGTGTGGGGCGCTTTGACCAGCCCCAGATCTTCGAGATCGGCCATGACATTGCGTACGGTCGCCGGACTGACGTTCATGCCCGACTCACGCGACAGAATCCGGGAACCGACCGGCTGGCCGTCCTGGATATAACGTTCTATCAGCGTTTTTAACAGCGACTGGGCGCGATCATTTATAATCGGATCGTTGCTCACGGCACATCCCGGTCTGGTCAAATGGAGGTATGATTAGCACTCGTCAGAATAGAGTGCCAATCGCGAATTTGCAACTCGTCGCGACCGCTGTCAAGCCCGCCCGACGGCTGTACCGGGAGAATCGAAAACGGGAAGAATAACAATGAATAACGCTTTCAACACAGTTGGACTGATTGGCAAATACGCCGATCCCGGCGTCAATGAAGCCATTCTCGAAGTGGGCCGGCTTCTGGAACGGCGTCAGTGCGAGATCCTGATTGAAGAAAGCACCGCCCAGCACCTGAACGGTTGCGATTATTCCCGCGTGAGCCTGGAGGAACTGGGACAACGCAGCGATCTGGCCATCACCATCGGGGGAGACGGCACCCTGCTCAACGCCGCCCGCTCGCTGGTGGAAAGCAAAGTCCCGCTGCTGGGCGTCAATCTGGGGCGACTCGGCTTTCTGGTGGATGTCTCACCCGACGAAATGGCGCAACAAATCAATGAAATCCTCAATGGCAAATTCGAGGAAGAACATCGGATCATGCTCACCACGGTGATCCATCATCACGAAGGCCCGCCCAGCCAGAGCGACGCCTTCAATGATGTGGCGCTGCACAAATGGGAAGTGGCCCGCATGGTCGAAACGGAAACCTACATCAACGGGCGTCTGCTCAACAGCGTGCGCTCCGACGGCCTGATCATCTCCACCCCTACCGGTTCCACGGCCTACGCCCTGTCGGCCGGCGGCCCGATCCTGGAGCCGGACATGGATGCGATGATCATCGTGCCGATTTGCCCGCACACCATGAGCTACCGGCCCATCGTGGTCGACGGCGACAGCGAGATCGAAGTGGTGGTCAAGGAGGATCCCCATTCCCACGCCCAGGTCACCTGCGACGGCCAGATCAATCTGGGCGTGGTCTCGGGCGAGCGGATTCTGATCCGCAAAAAGGAGACCGTGGTCCGCCTGATCCATCCCTGCAAGCACAATCATTATGAGATACTGCGCCGCAAGCTGCACTGGGGCGAACACTTCTGAACCGTGCGGGTTGTGATCGAAAAAGGATGAGTAACACGGCATGCTGACGCATATCCATATCTGGAACGACGTACAGGGACGTACTAATACCCACGGCATTCGCTGCGCTCATGGGGCAGGCCCTGTCGCGGGAGGCATGGGCAGGGAATTGCTCCCGGCAATTCCCTGCATTTCCTCCATCCCTGGAGGTCATGCCGGGAGCGACCTTACAATTATGCAGTAACTGTCTGATATGCTTACACACATTCACATATGGAATTTTGCTATAGTCGAACAGCTCGACCTGGCCATGGACAACGGTTTGACCGTCTTTACCGGGGAGACCGGCGCCGGGAAATCGATCCTGCTCGACGCCCTGAGCCTGGCGCTGGGCGATCGTGCCGACACCGCCGTCATTCGCCACGGCGCCGACAAGGCTGAGATCAGCGTCACCTTCAGCACCGTCGATGCCCCCGACGCCGAAGCCTGGCTGGCCGAACGCGAGCTGGCCAGCGAAAACGAATGCATCATTCGCCGCACCATCAGCAACAACGGCCCCTCCAAAGCCTTTATCAACGGCAAGCCCAGTCCCATTCAAAGCCTGCGCGAGCTAGGCGAGATGCTGGTGGATCTGCATGGCCAGCACGAACACCAGTCCCTGCTCAAACGGGATATCCAGCGCCAGCTACTGGACGACTATGCCGGCCACCAGACATTGCTGCAACAATTGCGCGAGGTGTATCAACGCTGGCAACAACACAAAACCGAACTGGACAATCTGCGCCAGGCCAGCAGTGAACGCGACGCGCGGCTGGATCTGCTGCGCTTTCAGGTCAACGAGCTGGAAACCCTTGCCCTGGAGGAGAACGAACCGCCGGAGCTGGAGCAGGAACACAAGCGCCTGGCCAATGCCAGCCAACTTCTGGAGACCAGCGAGCGGGTCAGCCAGCTGCTGCAAGACAATGAGGAAACCAATGCCAGTCATCTGCTCAGCCAGTGCAGCAGTGAACTGCAACAGCTGGCTGAGACCGACTCCCGGCTCAAGGCGGTTGCCGAGTTGCTCGACAGCGCGCTGATCCAGGTTCGCGAGGCCGGTAGCGAACTGCGCCATTATCTGGATGGGCTGGAGCTGGATCCCGGTCGTCTGGGCTGGGTCGAACAGCGCCTCTCCGACATCCATGCCCTGGCGCGCAAACACCATGTGGCCGTCGAGGAATTACCCGGTGTACTGCCGCAACTGCAACAACAGCTCGAATCGCTGGAGCACGCCGACGTACAACTGGGTCAGCTACAACAGGCCCTGGACGACGCCGAAAACGACTATCGTCAGCTGGCGCAGCAGTTAAGCGACGGCCGCCACAAGGCCGCCACACGACTGGCCGAACAGGTCACGCAAAGCATGCAGACGCTGGGTATGGAAGGCGGTCGTTTCGATGTGCAACTGGAAGCCCGCGAGGACGGCTTCTCACCCAACGGACTGGAACGGGTGGAATTTATTGTCGGCGCCAACCCCGGTCAGCCGCTGCGGCCGCTGAGCCGGGTCGCTTCCGGCGGCGAGCTGTCGCGCATCAGTCTGGCGATTCAGGTGATTACCGCGCAGGACACCCGCATCCCGACCCTGATTTTCGACGAGGTGGACGTGGGCATCGGCGGCCGGGTGGCCGAAATCGTCGGCCTGCAACTGCGCGAACTGGCCGCCCATCGCCAGGTACTCTGCGTCACCCACCTGCCCCAGGTTGCGGCCCTGGGCGAGCATCACTTTCAGGTCAGTAAACGGGCCGCTTCTGACGTCACCATCAGCGAAATTACCGAACTGACTCCCGAACAACGCGTCGACGAAGTGGCACGCATGCTCGGCGGCATCGAAATCACCGACCAGACCCTCTCCCACGCCCGCGAAATGATCGATCGCGCCCAGGCGGGGTGAACGATTTTTCAAAATTTACGAAAAATAACGCGGAGTTCGCGGAGACGCGGAGGCGCAGAGGAATAATTTTTTCGTCGATTTACGATAAACCGGCGTTCGAGGACAGGTTTTTATATTCGAACAGATAAAACCCAACCAGCAGCTTGCTATTCACACGATCAGGCAGGCAGAAATAATAGTAAACTCCGCGTCTCCGCGTCTCCGCGGCTCTGCGAACTCCGCGTTGAATATCGTTTACCTGAAAAAGGTCACTTCGCTTTTTTCTGACAATCGGGGCAGACGCCGTATATATATAAAGAATGGTCGGTCATGGAGTAGCCGAGTTTGTCGGCGATGGCGTGCTGGCGTTCTTCGATGGTTTCGTCCATGAACTCGTCGACGCGGCCGCATTTGACGCACAGGATGTGATCGTGATGGGTGCCTTCGTTGAGCTCGAATACCGACTGACCGCCTTCGAAATGGTGACGGGTTACCAGGCCGGCAGCTTCGAACTGGGTGAGGACACGATAGACCGTCGCCAGACCGATTTCATCCCCGCTTTCCAGCAGGGCCTTGTAGACTTCCTCGGCGGTCATATGCCTGACCTCGGTGTCCTCAAGGAAGTTGAGTATTTTCAGCCGCGGCAGGGTGGCCTTGAGGCCGGCTTTTTTCAGATCCTGGCTTTCCATTTCGCTCTCTCTACAACCTGTCTTGCGCATGCTGTATCATGCGCCCAAGTATAACCGTATCCGGGATAGAAATGCGAAACCTTCTCATTCTGATTTTACCGACCCTGCTCGCCCTCGGGCCGGCAGGCTGTTCGGTCTACAAGGTCGACATACAGCAGGGCAACACGCTCGAAGCCCCGCAGGTGAATGAACTCGAGCCCGGCATGTCCCGCGAGCAGGTGGTTTACCTGCTGGGCACGCCACTGATTCGGGATCCATTTCATCCCGGGCGCTGGGACTATGTCTACAGCTTCAAGCCCGGTGGCGGCAAGCCCGAAAGCCAGCATCTGACGCTCTATTTCGAGAACGGAAGCCTGGCGAAGATCGACCGCTCGGCGTTTGTCGATTTCAACAAGATTTACACACCCACCGGTAGCGGCCGTGCCGACACGGCCAGCCAGAGCACCGGCGGCGATCGGGGTCCGGCACCGCCGCGTCCCTCACCCGGCGGTGGCCTGCCGATGCCCTGAGGGCTGCTGATTAGTCTTTCGACTCGCTCTCCGGCTCTTTTTTGGCCGCCCGGCGCCGGCGCGACTCCTTGGGATCGGCGATCAACGGGCGGTAGATCTCCACCCGGTCCCGCTCCCGCAATTCGGTATCCGCGCGGGTGATCTTGCCAAAGATGCCCAGCTTGTTTTTGGCCAGATCGATTTCGGGAAACTGTTCGAGCACCCCGGACAATTCGATGGCCTGCTGGACCGTCGTTCCGGGCGCTACCTCCAGGGGAATGAGGACCTGCTCATCCGGGCGCGCATAGGCCACTTCCACCGGAAGTGTTGAGGCAGGCTCAGCCATACACCACCCGGGCGCGTTCGATAAAAGAATCCACCAGCGTGCCGGCAATCTTGCTGAACAGAGAACCGAAGGTCATCCCCATCAACTTGCTGGAGAACTCGAAATCCATCTCCAGCGACACCTTGCAGCCATCATCGCCCAGGGGCTCGAATCGCCAGACCCCTTTCAGGCTTTTGAACGGCCCTTTGACCAGGCTCATTTCGATGCGCTCGTGCGGATAGAGCTCATTGCGAGTGGTAAAGGATTTGTGCAGCCCGCTGTGAGCAATCTCGAGACTGGCCTCGACATGGCTGTCCGTGCGGTGATGTTCCTCGGCATGATGACACCATGGCAAAAACTGCGGATAGGCCACAATATCATCCACCAGGGCATACATCTGGTCGGGGCTGTAAGGCACGAGGGCGCTTTTATTGATCTGCATAGTCCATCAGGTCACAGGTTAGATGATGCCGAGCATGTTTAAAAAGACCAGTAAAATGGCCGCCGGCGTGACGAATTTCACCAGGAAACGCCATAGATTATAGCGCATGCTGTCGCCCAGCCCGAGCTCGTCACGGCTCGCTTCACGGCTCATAAACCAGGCGGCGAAGATGGCGATGAACAGCCCGCCCAGCGGCAACATGATATTGGTAGTCAGGATATCAAGGATATCGAAAACCCCGTTCTCCTTCAGTACACCGGCAAACTCGAATTCAAACGCCCAATCATTAAAGGAGAAGACACTGACCACACCCAGCAGCCAGGTCAGGATCCCCGCGTAAAGCGTGGCCGTAATCCGGCGCAGACTAAAGGTTTCTACCAGCCAGGTGACCACAGGCTCCAGTAACGAGATACTGGAGGTCCAGGCAGCGAAACTCAGCAACACGAAGAACAGGCTGCCAAACAGAACCCCGCCCGGCATATGCCCGAAGGCCAGCGGCAAACTAATGAAGATCAATCCCGGCCCGGCCGACGGTTCCATGTTATTGGCAAAAATAATGGGGAAGATGGCAATCCCCGCCAGCAGGGCGACACTGGTGTCGGCGGCGGCGATGGCAAATGTCGTCCGGCTAATGGACGCCGTATGCGAGAGATAGGAACCATAGACCATGATGGCCCCCATCCCCAGGCTCAGGGTGAAAAAAGCCTGTCCCATGGCGGTCAATACGCCACCCCAGGTCAGGGCCGAAAAATTGGGCCTGAACATGAATTCCAGTCCCTGCGTGAAGGCTTCGCCCTGGCTCATGGCATAGCCCACCATGACCAGTAACAGCAAAAACAGGGTTGGCATCAGGAACTTGACCGCCGATTCCAGCCCGCTTTTAACCCCGCGAGCAACGATTATCATGGTCATGGCCATAAACAGGGTATGCCAGAACAACAGGGTTTCAGGGTGCGCCAGAAAACGCTCCAGAAACAGACTCTCGACACCATCGGCCGTGGCCCCGGTAAAGGCGCCGCTGGCGGAGCGGAAGACATACGCCAGCGACCAGCCGGCAATCACGCTGTAATAGGACAGAATCAGAAATCCGGCCAGCACACCCAGCCAGCCCAGCCATTTCCAGTTGGGATTGTGACCCGATTCGACCGCCAGGTCATGCATGGTGTTAATCGGGCTCTGGCGACCCCGTCGCCCCAGCATGATCTCGGCCATCATCACCGGAATCCCGATCACGATGATACAGGCCAGATAGACCAGCACAAACGCACCGCCACCGTTCTCCCCGGTGATATAAGGGAACTTCCAGATATTGCCCAGACCAACCGCTGAACCGGTCGCCGCCAGGACAAATGCCCAGCGCGATGACCATTCCCCATGCATCGATTTGCGTGCCATGCCCTGCTCCATTATTTTCGTTATGCCCGGATTTTCGGTGAATTCTCTCCCCGGCTCAACCTCCCGGGCAGCTTTTGTTCCCGCTTAACTATCTGCCCTCGCGCAGCTCCGGTATAATGCGCGGTTATGGGCAAGCCAAAGAAAACCAAATCGGGACACACCAGCAGCACTATCGTGCTGAACAAGAAATCCCGCCACGACTATATCCTGGAGGAGCGTTTCGAGGCCGGTCTGGCTTTGCAAGGCTGGGAAGTCAAGAGCCTGCGCGAGGGGCGCGTGCAAATCCGGGACAGCTACGTGATCGTCAAGGATGGCGAAGCCTGGTTGCTGGGCGCCGTGATCACCCCGCTGCCCACCGTTTCCACCCATATCCAGCCCGAACCCCAGCGGACCCGCAAACTGCTACTGCACCGCGATGAACTGAACAAGCTGATCGGTGCCGTGGAACGCAAGGGCTATGCCCTCATTCCCACCGCCATGTACTGGAAAAAAGGCCGGGCCAAACTCGAAATCGCCCTCGCCAAGGGCAAACAGGCCCACGACAAACGCGCCGCCATCAAGGAACGCGACTGGCAACGGGACAAACAGCGCATCATTAAAGGGGCCAGGTCCTAGGAGCCAGGTCCTAGAAAACCAGCCTGACCCTCAGCCAGTAAGCCCGAAGGGCGCTCAGTCAGGCCTACCCGCAATTTCCTAGCACCTAGAACCTAGTACCTAGCACCTTGTTAATCCCCGCAGTGCCCCTATATATACAGGGAACTATCCGCTAGAATAGTAGTCAGATAGTAAGTACCAAGGGGGCGACCTGGCTTCGACGCGGGTTGCGAAACCGGAGGTGCATGCCGAGGATGCAGGTTTCCTCGTAAATCCATCTGCAAATCTATAGTTGCCAACGACGACAACTACGCACTCGCCGCTTAAAACCCGGTAGGGTGCCCTCTGACTGAAGCCGTGCCTGTGCGTTCAGATTCCAGGGGTCATATCTCACAGGATCGCGTCAAAGCTCGTCCGGGGCTGCGACGTTAAAACCTAACCGGAATCGCCGTCAGTTGGCCCTGCCCGTCGGGTTGCTGCCGGTTAAAACAATAGACGCGGATAAGCATGTAGAGCCAATGGCAGAGGACTTGCGGACGCGGGTTCGATTCCCGCCGCCTCCACCATCCAGTAAAAAACGCCACCCTTTCGGTGGCGTTTTTTTGTCTGTCAGCACAAGCATAATCCCAGCCAGGTTCAGAATGTTCGGCTGCGAAGAAGCCTTATCAGATCCCTGTTTGTCAGGCAGATAGTTCCTGCATGAGCAGTTTCTGAAACTCGATCGCGGGTACCGGCCGACTGAAATAATAGCCCTGGGCGATCGTACAGTTTTGTGCATGCAGAAAATCACAATGCGCCTTTTCTTCGACGCCCTCGGCAATCACTGTCAGCTGCAGATTTTCCGCCATGGCCAGAATCGCCCGCACAATGGCGGCATCATCGGGATCGCTGACAATATCGCGAATGAAATCCCGGTCGATTTTCAGCTTGTTAACCGGAAGCTTCTTGAGATAGCCCAATGAGGAATAGCCGGTTCCGAAATCATCGATAGTAATGGTCGCACCGTGTTTTTGCAGTTCGGTCAGGATACGAATTGCACTCTCGGTGTCTTCCATCAGAATCGATTCGGTAATTTCCAGTTCGAGATCGGAAACGGCCAGCTGATAATAATCACAAGTACTGAGAATATGCCTGACCAGGTCACCCCGTTGTAACTGGACACCGGAGACATTAATCGCTATCTGCTGAATTTCATAGCCGGCCTCGCGCCACTGGCGCAATTGCTCACAGGCGCGGGTAATGACCCAGTCACCAATCGGAACGATCAACCCGGTCTCCTCGGCTATCGGGATAAAACGATCCGGCGGAATCGCGCCCAGTTCGGGATGCGACCAGCGCAACAGGGCTTCGGCCGAAGTGATCCGGCCATTATCCAACTGGTTTTGAGGCTGGTAATGCAAATCCAGCTGGTTCTGCTCGATAGCCTGGCGCAGATTGGTTTCGAGTGTCAGTTTTTCGTGGGCCCTGCGCGACAATTCCGAGGTGAAAAACTGGAATCCGTTGCGACCCTGATCCTTGGCGCGATACATGGCCGCGTCGGCATTTTTCAGCAGCGTCTCCACATCCCGGCCATCATCGGGGCTGAGACAAATCCCCATGCTCAGGCTCAGATGCAGATAGTTCTCATTGATCACAAACGGGTCGATAAAAGTATTAAGCAGCTTTTCGGCGAAATAGGCCACATGCTCTTCTGATTCAATATTCTCCAGCAACACCACAAACTCGTCGCCGCCCAGCCGGGCGACGGTGTCGGACTTGCGGATATTCATAAGAAAGCGTGACGCCGCATCCACCAGCAATTTATCGCCCAGGGCGTGGCCCAGTGTATCGTTGATATTTTTGAAACGATCCAGGTCGATAAAGATAATCGCCAGTTTTCTGCTTTCACGCGCGGATTTCTCCAGCGCCTGAGTCAGGCGATCCATAAACAGAACCCGGTTGGGTAAAGAGGTCAAAGGATCATGATAGGCCAGAAAGTCGAGTTTTTCCTGTGACTGTTTGAGGGCGCTGATATCGGAGAAGATGGACACATAATTAAGTACATCACCGGCGTCATTACGAATCGTATTGATCGTTTGCCAGGCCGGGAAAAGTTCGCCGTTTTTACGTCTATCCCAGATTTCACCACGCCAAACGCCTTCTTTTTGAAGCTGCTCCCATATTTCGGCATAAAAACCCCGATCGTGGGTACCGGAACTCAAGATATTCGGATCCTGACCCAGCAGCTCTTCTTTTCTATACCCGGTGATAGTCAGCAAGGCCTCATTGACCTCGATAATCCGATTGTTGTGATCAGTCACCACCACGCCTTCACTGGTGTTTTCCAGAACCACCGCAGAGAGCTTCTGGCGATTAAAATCTCCGCGCTGGCGGGTCACATCGAATAACATGAAAATAGTTTTTTCCGGCTCTCCGCCTTCATCGAGGATCGGCGCGACAGTGACATTATAATAACTTTCATCTATCTGAAATTCAGTATGGTTAGTCCGTACTCCCTGCGCCATCAACTCCCGCAGCTTTTGCTGATTTCCCTTGTAGGGGCAATCAGTTATTTGCTCGAAAAACACCTTCCCTATTATTTCATCCCTATCGCCCTGCAACAGGGTTTGTGACTGTTCATTGTACATTTCAATACGCATTTCGCTGTCGGTAACAATAATTGCGGCACCGGAGGCATTGAGGACTTCACAGATCTCCGCGTAAGCGATGCGCAACTCTTCTGTCGTTACACGATGACGCTCGATCATCTCTGCCAGGGCATCCGCTACAAGCGCGAGCGGATCCTGTTCAAGCAGAGCCTTATCATCGAATTTATCGGGATCGAATTTATTTAACTCTGTGAGCTGTAACAGGCGTTGAAGGCGGTGACGGAGATAGCGAACAGCATTGTGATTTGTCGCTATGGAGTCGCCCGATTGTGGCGTTTTTTTGTTGTCTGACACGCGGCGGCTCATTGTTCTTATTAATTTTACTCAATCTGCTATGCTGCCTCGTCCGGGCACTTGCACAATAACAGGATAGTCTTCAGGTGAATATAACAACGCCCGGCCGAAGTGCCAACACTGTTCCGGTCGCTGTGCCGGTAAAAGACCACTTCGAGCAAAGACGTTACAAATGTGTAACAGTTAGTAACACGTCACTTGATACTCTGCGTAGTCATACCGTGTATAACCGAGTCGATACGTGCGTATTCAGTCACTGACACAGGATCCGGTATCCCAGCGGAAATAGCGGGCGTGGGCTTTTTTGTGCAGGTAGATACCCAGCAAGATCCCCACCATCGTCATCAAAGCCGGAATTTTACCGGCACCAAGCTGGACGAATACCATGCTTGGACAGGCGCCGCAAACCGCCCAGCCGAAGCCGAACAACATGCTGCCGGGAATCGTTCCCGGCTGGAAAAATTTTTCCTGTTTGGGAATACGGCGCGCCAGAATGATAAAACCCAGTAATGACAGGGCAACGGCACCGGCGAAGGCATACAACATGCGCAGGTCTTCCAAAATGAACATATTATGGAGTTCATCATAATCGCCAAAACCAATACGCGCGATCACATAGCCCATCAGGCCACCCATCAGCCCATAGGCAAGATACATACGTGTTCTGGACTGTTTCATCAGATTGCCGCCTCCATCAATAAAGACAGACCAATGGCACTGAGCATGAATACCACGGTAGAAAGCAAACTGGCTGGAATCAGTCGGGCACAACCGCTCAAGCCATGGCCGGAGGTGCAGCCTCCCGCCATCTGCGCGCCAAAGCCGACCATCATGCCGCCAAACAATAGCGCCAGCCAGACTTCCATGGGACCATCGAATATCCGACTGTGGGTATCACTCAGCTGGAGTTCAACTTCAAACTGCCCGGAGGTCAGGGCCGCAATCAGGCCCCCAATAAACATGGCCAGCAGAAAGGTCAGATGCGCGGTCCACGGCGTGTGGCTCACCGTCTGTGAGGTTGCCGTGGTTGTGTCATCCCCGGCTGACGTCTCAGCGGATGACTTCTCATCCACGGCACCCGCTCCGAATTCCGCCAGGGTCGCGGCCAGCAGTGCATCCTCGATTTCGCCATCATCGGCCTCTTCGAGTTGTGCGGCGGAACGGGCCAGCTCCCGGTCTTCCTTCCAGCCGACCACCTTGGCCCAGCTGCCGGAAACCCCGAGCATTTTACCGATCAGCAACAGGTAACCGAGACTGACACCGCCCAGCGCCAGCGCACCAATCCACCAGGGCCAGTATTCCACCGCTTACGCCTCCCTGGAGCGAAACGGATTCAGGCGACGTAAAAAACCGACTACTTCATTCATTTCCGATTCAGCATCGGCTTGCACCGTGGCGGGCGCCGCTTGCGTATTTTTGCGGAACGGGTTGGAGTCCATATGCTTTTGCAGTATCTGCTCGCAATCGGTGAAACCAGACGCCTTCGCCAGATCGATAGCCCGTTTCCCTTCGCCATTGGTGGCATGGGGATCACAGCCGTATTCGAGCATCAGTTTCACCAGCTCCGCATTACCCACGGTCACCGAGGCCATCAGCGGCGTCATACCGTCTTCGGTCCTGAGTTCATAGGAAGACATGCCGGTCTTGATCAGCGAGCGAACGACCCCGACCCGCTGTTTCTGGATGGCATTGAACAGCGCCGAAGCACTGATCTGCTCCTTGGAGCGACGCTCAACCATCTTGCCGTTGGGCAGCAAGGTCAAGGGGACCGGTTTGCCCTCCAGCGCAAGTTGATAGCGGGCGCACTGGTCGAAAAGCCCCTCGCAATAGTGTTGTTTCCACAATTTCAACGACGCATCGGCCGCGAACTGGGCATAAAGCTGGCAATTGGTGGTATGTGAACATGTCATGGCACTTCACCCCCCGTGAAGTGGTTGTTCGGGCCCGACTCCTGAAATTGACCCGGTATTACAAGTCCTGTTCAAGGTGTCGGCAAACAAAATGTGAACTTTAGCACAGTTTTACCCGACAACCGGGAGGGTTATACCGCCGGGAACCCGGCTAAAAGAGGCAGGGAGGCTACTCGTCGGCCATGCTCGCCTGGATCTGGCGCAGCTGCCTGACCCAGGGCTGCCATTGACGCAGTGCCTCAGGGAGCGTTTCGATCGCCCTGGTGGCATCGGCCACGGAGGGATAGGTGCCATACACCAGGGCATACTGGTCGCGGTTTTTATTCAGAAAATAGCCGCCGCGACCCTGGAGCTGGTATTCGGCGTAATAGCGCTTTATCAACCGGCTGTTGCGACTGCTGGCCAGCTGAAGGGTATAGTTGCCGGGCTCCTGAACCCGTATCCACTCCTGCGGACCAAACACCAGCTCGACCTGCGGCGGCTGTCCGGGCTGGACCGCGTCCTGTCGCAACTGGGCATAGGCATTGACCAGTCCACCACGGGCCGACCGCTTGAACCAGTATTCCGCCAATTGTCTGTTAGAGGCAACGCCGGTACCATTTTTATAAAACAGGGCGAGATCGTATTGCGCAACCGGATCATCCGCCTCGGCGCGTTGCTTCAAAATGGACAGGGCCCGATCATGCTCTCCGCGCTGACTGGCCGACAGCGCCTCCGCCACATTTTCTGCGGATACCGGATTGATCATCAGCCCCATCACCAGGACAACGGCGCTGGCAAGATGGACTGGAAAAGGAATAAATCGACCCATTTCAGCCTGTAGCCGGTTCATGACAGGGTGACACTGCGATCGGCCTGCCGATGACGGTTAATGAATACGGTTAACCAGTCATGCAATAATAGATTCGCCTGGCGTTTCTCGTCAGGTAACAACATGCCGCTGTTGGGCAGCTCATACCGCGCCAGCAGTCGCTCCACCCCCTGATACCCGATCACTTCTGCAAGCATGGCATCATGGTAAACACGCACGCTCATACTGAGATCGCGCAATAGTGCCGAGCTGGCATCAAAGCGTTGAGATAGCTGCAACCGCTGGGTATAGGGGCCAAATTCGGTGACCTGAATATCCAGTCTGTGCTGCTCATGTGTGATTTGATAACTCTCCTGACGGCCATGGTGCAAGTCCGGCAGCAACAGGCACAAAAACCGATAGTTCTTTTCATAGAACCACATCGGTTGCCGGCGTCGGTGTTGTGCAATTGTATGACTCATCAGACTTTAATCAGTAAATCATGCAGTATCTATCGGTCCGACCATGAGAATCTTGAACCTTCACAGGTTACCACTGCGGCTGCGGGATGTGTAGGCCCGCGCCCACCGAAAAGGGCAGGATGACGGCGGAGAGACGGAGGAAAAGCGACAAAACCGGCTCGATGTCCGCACAAAAAACGGGCCGTCAGTCACCCGACGGCCCGTCTTTAGTGAAGTTCGACAACTTCTACTTCAATCAAAATCCATGACCGACTCCAGGCGTTCCATGTCATTAACCATCTTCCACTGGCCGCCCCCGGATTCGACCCGGTTCTGCCACGCTTCCAGGCGGTTCATGTATTTGCGCGGGTCAACATTATCACTGCTTAACTTGATAACGTTCAGGGCCACCACATTGAAGCCATCCAGCTGCAGCGGTATATCACGCACATAACCCTCTTTCAGATCCTCTTTCATATCGGAGAAGATCAGAATCGTCTTGTTCCCCGGCCCGACTTCATTGAGATGCTCGATCGCCTGCAGGATACCGCCGGTAATATCGGTATAAGAACTGGGTTTCACCTCTTTGACAAACGTGTCGATCGTCTCACGAAATTTTCGGCGTTGCGCATTGGCCTGGCTGGGACGTGTATCGAACGTTTGCCGATGAACAATATCCTTGCCGCTGAAGCTGCCGGTGTCAATACGAGCCACGGCAAATGTATCGCCCGGCTCGAGCTCGCTCAAAATGTAGTTGATAATGCGCTGTGCATCAGTCAACTGCTCGGTGTAGGTGCCCGATGTATCCAGCAGCATATAGACACCGTGATCGCGCGCCTTGTTATGCCTTGAGCAGCCACTGACAACGGCCAGAGCAACCACCATTATCAGAATAAGCAGTTTGGTTGGTTTCATTATTCCCCCTTAAATTGCGGATACGGTATCGATTTTCTTGCTTTTATCTCCGCCTTTTCCTGATTCCTTGTTTGCCGCTACCAGCCGTTCAATTAACAGGGGCGCAAAAATAACCAGATCATAGATATTTTCAAGCACCCTCGCGGCATAGCGAGAGATGTTGCCAACAAACCTGAGAAGCCATGCCAGGCTACGCAGGAATGCAACACCGATGATTCCCAGCACGGTGCGCAGGGAATGCACGAAAGACTCAAGCGGAATCGCCACAAATACGAGTGCAAATGGCAACATAAAGCCCAGCCCCATCTGCGCGGCAGTGGTAATCCACAGATAACCGCCCTGCAGGGCCTCCTCGCCGCCAGTCAACATAGAGGCCTGTTTCATTTCAACCAGCCATTCACGCATATAGGCCAGGCCGGCTTCCACCGAGGCCAGAACAAGCAGTATAGTGAAGGTTATCCAGATCATTCGCACCCGCATCTTGTCCGGCAGTGCGCCGATAATCGGAAACAACCGGGTAATCCGTAGCGATTCCATCAAGAACAGGCCCATGGCGATTTCCACGAGAATGATCACCAGCGCGGCCACGTCCGAGGTTGGCATGCCGATAATTTCACTTTTCGCCCCTACCATTTCCGACATGGGCAAGGCGATCAGGTTGAAGTTAATCATGGCCCCGCCAATGGCGATAATCAGTACAAATGAAGAGATAAAAAACTGGGTGATGGACGAGGAAGAGAGCATTTCCAGAGCACGATTACTGTGTTTCTGGATATTTTCATACTCTTCCATATGCCGATCGATGGTGACCGAACGCTGCAACAGGCTGTTGACGTTCTTGTCGACCTTGCCGAGTATCTGTTTGACGTTGCGCCAGTGCGGCATCATGTTATTCAGCAGCTGGTGGCGTTTATGACTGGCCTTGCGATACTCTTCCAGCGCCCGGGTGTTGGCCTTGACCAGGGATTGATGGATATCCTCGAGGACATTGCCGACCATCGGATCACCCTTGGTGGACGGAATCTTGGCGACAGCTTCCACCGCCTTGACCCAGGCCGGCGGTTCCGGTGGCACTTCGGTGCTTTCCTTGTAATCTTCGTCAATCTTGGCAATTTCCTCGCTCAACTGACGATGCAGTGAGGGATACTCCGCCAGGTCCTTGCGCACGGTGGCATCAATCCGCTCAAACTCCCTTTCGATAATGCGTTCGGTGGCTTCCCTGCCCTGGTTCAGCAATACCTCACGGTTGCGTTCAAGCAGACGTTTTTCGGCGCGCATAATGGCCGTCGCGGTCAGGCGCATGGCGCCGTGCAGCACCTGGCCGAAGGAGCGGATAGCGCGATGGGCATGAGCACGCGCTGCCCACAGAACAAAACTCAGAATAATGAACCAGATCAGCACGCTCAATAAAACGCTGCCGGGCACAATCATTAATATATCACTCATTATTATCTCCTCACATCCTGTCAGAACATAACGGTTCCAACCCGGGCATGGTAACGGTATTCAAGCTGACAAAACCGATAAGCGGATCACAGAACATCCGCCGTTATTTTAGTTATCAAAGGCTTAACAACGGTGAGTATAGAGTATTCAGGCGTCGATGCGAGCCGTGTCGGCCTGCGAAGAAGCGTTCTGTGAGCCAGACCCGTAAAACGCCGGCGTGGGGCGGGATCAATCCCGGGTGGTGTAATCGGACAGGTGCTTGCGCATACGCAGGTGTGCCTGGCTCATTAACTGGCTGACCCGGGATTCGCTCACCCCCAGTACCTCGCCAATTTCGCGCAGATTGAATTCCTCGTCATAATAGAGGCCAATAACCAGTTTCTCGCGTTCCGGCAGCGCCTCGATAGCCTCGACCAGATGCTCCTGAAAGCGCGTCTCTTCCAGTCCATCCAGCGGTGTGGTCTGTCCGGCCTTGTAGTTATCCCCCAGTTGACCGTCATCGACCCCAATATCCACAAAACTGAGAATACGACAACTGTTGGTCTCCTGCAGGATCTGGTGATATTCGTTAAGGGTAATCCCCATCATCCCGGCAACATCGCCTGGCCGGGCCTCGCGCCCGGTGTCTGCCTCGATCTGTTGCACACACTCCATCAGATCCCGTGCCCGGCGATGCACGGATTTGGGGGCCCAGTCATTGCGGCGCAGTTCATCCAGCATCGCCCCGCGGATGCGGATAGTGGCATAGGTTTCAAACGTGGCCCCCTGGGACGGATCATAATGCTGGGCCGCATCCAGCAGTCCGAGCATGCCGACCTGGATCAGATCATCCACCACCACACTGGCGGGCAGGCGGGACATCAGATGGTAGGCGATCTTCTGCACCAGCGGCCCGTGCGTCTCCACGAGCTGGTCGGCTTCGCTGAGCTGGCTGGTGCTGTACATCGAAAGCGGCATCAGAATTCACCTGTTTGTGATTGCTGTAATGTCGGTAGCCGAAGGCGGCAACTTGAATACTTCTGTATCAAACCGTATCGAACAGCCAGATGCAGAAAGCGTGCCCATTCTCTGAAGATTATTAACTGATTTATAATCAACATCTTACATTTACCCTGTTCTATCACCCGGCTGCGGTGTCATGAATCCGCCACCGTTTGACGACAGGCCTGCGAAAACCCTCGCCGGGACGGACAACCACCGCTGGCTCAGGCATAAAGATCCAGTAACCCGTTGTCGCTCGAATTGAGCCGGGTTTCTCCACTGTCGGCGGACGACTCGCTATCCTCCCCGGGCTCATCGCCACGGGCGAGCCCCTGGCCCTGGGTGTCCGGGTTATCGCCGGTTTGTTGCTGTTCGGCGAACGATTCCTGGGACACATTCACATCGCCCAGATCAAGACCCACCTCGCCGAACATCTCCCGTAACCGGGGAGCCGCGGCTTCCACCGCATCCCGCACCTGGGGATTGGCGGCGGTAATGCTCAGACTGGCCTGATCGCGATTGATCGTCACCCGCAGCTCCAGAGAGCCCAGTTCCGGGGGTTCAAGACGAATCTCGGCCTTTTGCATGTTCTGGCCGACCATCCACTGGATCCGCTCACCAATCCCGTTACTCCAGTTCGGATGCTGCGGCGAAACCGTCATTGGCGGCAATTGCATTTCGGGGCGTTGTCCTCCGGCGCTGTTCATTCCCCCGAGTCCCGCCAGTAATTGATTGAACTGCCCCTGCTGTGAAGTGGAGGAGCCGGCATTCAGGGAAAGCGAACCGTTCAAACCCGTTTCGGTACTCTCTGGGGCCGTCAGCAAAGTGGCCGATTGACGTGGATCGACAACCCGGTTGCTGCTTTGCTCGGTGAGTAACTTGAGCAGATTCTGGTTGAAAAGCTCGTCGCTATTCTGGAACGTGCCGCCGGCGACCTGGCTCATCGCTTCGCCTTGCGCCCCCGGTTGTAAATTGGCTTGCAACGGATTGGCCTGGCGTAACAGGAAACTGGCGGCCGCCTGGGCCTCGCGACTCAACATAGTCTCAGGTCGGCCACCGGTGGGCAGAACGGCCTGTCCGTCAGTGCGCGGCAACTCATCCCAGACCATCAGGGCAGACCAGGCGATGGCCGGCGATTCCGACGGCAAGCTGTTGCCGCTTTGCTCCCCGGCGGTTGCCGCTGGCGGCAATTGCAGGGCCGCCTGCTCCCCTTCGGTATTCAGCATTTTCAGCAACAGGCCACCGAACAATTGCGGCGGCGCCGTGCCATCGGGCTGCGTCCCCGCCTCGCCCTGACGCGCGTTCTCGACGGCACCCTGACCCTTGGCAGTTGGTTTCCCCGACAGCAACATCATTGCAGCTTCAGACATGAATGTGTTCTCCACAGCGGTTTGTCTGGGTAACTGCAAGGGGTATGCCAAACCGCTCAGGGACGGGGAATGAAGTCTGTTACTGTCTTATTTTTCCTGTCCCGCAAGGGGAAGATCGGGCCGACTCGATCTACCGGTTCCCGGTCCCTCAGGACGGTTTGTTCGGCTTGTGCCGGGCCCCGGCCAGATCATCATTTTCGCGCTGTTCCTGCCGTTCGGCCTGATGACGTTCGTGGCGCGCAAAGCGATCCCGGGTTTTGTCCAGAATGCGGGTCTGTTGATGGCGCTGTTGCCAATGATCGGTTTGTTGCCGGCACTGCCCGGCCAGTTGTTCGACCACCTGGTGTTGATTTTCGATCGCCTGATCCAGCTGGCACATGAAAGCCTGGAAATGTTGTAACTGGGAACCACTGATCCCCTGCTCGCCATCCTGCAAAAAGCGCCGCCGGTACTCCTCGCGGTATTCACGCAGTTCTTCCAGTTTAGTCTGCTGGGCTTCCATTTGCTGTCGTGCCTGACCCAGATCGCGTACGGCCTGCTGTTCCTGCTTTTCCGCCAGGTGCATGAGCGATTTGATACGGTCGGATTTTTTCATCTCAGATCGTCACCATCGGGACTTCCGGTTGGGGCGTGTTTGTCGGTTCCGACAATAGCTGCTCCAGCTGATTGAGACTCTCCTGCCAGTTGGTCGGCTGATGCATATCCTGACGCAGGAACGCCATCAATGTTGGATGCATGGCAATCGCCTCATCAATTCGAGAATCACTGCCACGGGCATAGGCACCAACACTGATCAGATCACTATTACGCTGATAGGTGGAATAAAGTTGCTTGAAGCGCTGCACTTGCTTTTGCTGTTCGTTTGAGACAATCGCATTCATCGCCCGGCTGATCGAGGCTTCCACGTCGATCGCCGGATAATGCCCCGACTCGGCCAGTTGGCGTGACAGCACAATATGCCCATCGAGTATTGCCCGCGAGGCATCGGCAATCGGTTCCTGTTGATCGTCACCTTCGGTCAGCACCGTATAAAATCCGGTAATCGAACCTCCGCCGCTGGGGCCGTTACCGGCTCGCTCCACCAGCTGCGGCATGCGCGCGAAGACCGACGGCGGATAGCCCTTGGTCACAGGGGGCTCGCCAATGGCCAGGGCGATTTCCCGCTGGGCCTGGGCGAAACGGGTCAATGAATCCATCAGCAACAGAACATGCTTGCCCTGATCGCGAAAATACTCGGCGATACTGGTTGCCAGAAAGGCGCCGTGCATGCGCATCACCGGTGTCTGGTCCGCCGGCACCGCCACCACGCAGGCACGCGCCATGCCTTCGGGGCCGAGAATGTTATCAATGAACTCTTTCACCTCGCGGCCGCGTTCGCCGATCATACCGACGACGATCACATCCGCGGCGGTATAGCGGGTCATCATGCCCAGCAGGACACTCTTGCCGACACCACTGCCGGCAAACAACCCCATACGCTGGCCGCGACCGACGCTTAACAGGGCATTGATGGCGCGCACGCCCACGTCCAGCGGGGCACTGATCGGGGCACGCTCCAGCGGGTTGATCGGTTTGCCGGTCAACGGCATGCGTTCGGAGGCCATCAGGGGGCCACGTCCGTCCAGCGGTTTGCCGGCACCGTCGAGCACCCGGCCCAGCACGCCGTCCCCCACAACCGTCTCATACACGCGATTGGTGGGGATCACCCGGGCATTGGGATGGATACCATGAATATTCCCGGTAGGCATTAAAAACAGTTTTTCACCTGCAAACCCGACCACCTCGGCTTCAATGCTGTCACTGTCTTCGCTTTCGACCAGGCAGCGGGCTCCGATCACTGACTGACAGCCAACCGCTTCCAGGGTCAGGCCGACCATCCGGCTGAGCCGCCCTTCGACAATCAGGGTTTCCACCTGTTGCAGGCGACCGGACAGGGTATCGAGACCCTGTCGCCATTTGTTACTGCGCTCAGTTGTCGGAATCGTCGCCATCGCTGACACGCTCCCCGCCAAACACGGCCGTTGAGATTCGGGCAATCTGTTTTTCGATAGTCGCATCGATGGTCGAGTTTTCCGCCACCACCTTGCACCCGCCACGACTGATCAGTGGTTCTTCCACTACCTGCCACAACCGGTTGTCGCTGTCGGTTTCATTGAGGGACAGCGCTTCGCGCACCAGTTGAGCATCTTCGGGATGTAACTGAACCCGGATATTGCGGGCACTGACTGGCAGGGCATTGACGGCCTCGCGCACCACAGCGATGACCTGCCCCGGTTCGGTTTTCAGCTCACGGCGAATAACATGCCGGGCGACGTCCATGGCCAGTTGGCCGGTCTGCTCGATCACCTGTTCATCCAGTTCGGCAAACGGCTCGGTCAATGCCGACATCAGGCGTTCCAGTTGTTCAACCCGACGCCGGATTTCCTCCTGTCCATCGGCCAGTCCCTTGTCGAAGCCTTCCTGCTTCCCCTGGGCAAAGCCTTCTTCATACGCCTGTTGCTGTACGGCTTCCAGTTGTGAGGCAGTAGCCGGGGAACGTGATGTGGCATCGTCATGAACGTGGGGCAGTTCCCAACGCTCATAGGCGGACTGCTGATTGTCGACCTCCTTAGACGAACTCATCGCCGCTGCCGCCTAATGATATTTCGCCCGACTCCGCCATGCGCCGTGCCACCGTCAGAATTTCCTTCTGCGCGGTCTCCACTTCGCTGAGCCGTACCGGACCCTTGGCATCCAGATCGTCGAGCAACATCTCGGAGGCCCGTTTGGACATATTCTTGACGATCTTGTCTTTAACGCTTTCGTCGGCGCCCTTCAATGCCACGATCAGATTCTCGGAAGAGATTTCGCGCAACAACGACTGGATGCCGCGATCGTCCACGTCTATCAGGTTATCGAAGACAAACATCTGTTCCTGTATGTTCTGGCCAAGCTCCTCGTCCTGCTGCTTGACCATATCCATGATTTGCGACTCGAGGCTGGTGTCGACAAAGTTAAGCAGGTTGGCGACGGTTTTGACACCACCGACCCCTGCCGACTTGAGACTGTCTGCATGTCCCGCAAACTGTTTTTCCAGCGTCTCGTCGAGTTCATGCAGGGCGCTGGGCTGAATACCGTCGAGTGTAGCAACCCGGATAACGACATCGGTGCGCATATTCTCCGGTAACGCCGACAGCACTTCGGCGGCATGATCACTTTCCAGATAAGAGAGCACGATCGCGATAATCTGTGGATGCTCGAGACGAATCAGTTCGGCAATGGCGCGCGGTTCCATCCATTTGAGGGTTTCCAGCCCCTTGGCATTGTGACCCATCAGGATACGGTCGATCACATTGCCGGCCTTGTCCTCGCCCAGCGCGCTAACCAGGACATTACGCAAATAGTCCTCGTTGCCGATACCCAGTTCGGTCTGTTCATCCACCGTATCGCAAAACTGTGCCAACACGTGATCCACGGTTTCCCGGTTCACATTGCTCATGGTCGCCATGGCTTCACCCACCCGCTGGACCTCCTTGGGGCTCATGTGCTTGAGGATGGCTGCCGCATCCTGCTCGCCCAGCGTCATCAACAGCACGGCGGCACGCTCCGTGCCGGTGATGTTTTTACCTTTGGAATCTGCTTCTGCCATATCGATTACTATCCTGCCGCGAACTTATTTGTCGTCCAGCCAGCTTTTGACCACCTGGGCCACGCGCTTGGGTTCCTGGGCCGCCAGCTGTCGGGCCATATTCAGATTATCTTCATACGTTGCCGCTTTGGGCAAACGGGGCTGTCCGCCACCGCCGCCGGAGAGACTGAGCTGATCCTCGGAAAGTTCCTCACCGGTCTGAGGGTCAACGACCCGGGTCGGGCGGTGGCTCGCCAGGCTGCGCATGACCGGGCGTAGCACACCAAACAAGATTAGCAGAGCCAGCAGCGCACCACCCACTTGCTTGAGAATCGACCAGAAGCCCGGTTTTTCCCAGAACGACTCGGTCGGAACCTCTTCCAGTTGTACCGGTGGGGTAAACTCGGCGTTGATCACCTGGACCGAATCGCCCCGCACGGCGTTAAACCCGACCGCTTCTTTGACCAGCGTGGTAAAACGTTCCAGCTCCGCATCGGTATAGGGTGTCGGAACCGGATTGCCGTCCGCATCCACACCCTGCTTCACATCCAGCACCACGGCAACGGAGAGTCGACGGATGGAGCCGGGCACATTGCGACTGTGACTGATGGTGCGGTCCAGCTCATAGTTGCGTGTTGAGCGACGTCGAACCTGGCCGGTCTCATCGGTTTGCGTCTGATTACCCGTGGCAGCATTGACTTCCTCGGGGGCCTGGGCCTGACCTGGCGGCGTATTGGTCAACGCGCCCGGAATCCCGCCGGCGATGGCCGAACCATTGATTTCTTCTTCAAACGACTGCTCACTGCGCACCGCCGGGGCATCGGGGTTATAGGCCTCGCGGGTGGACTCGGTACGGGTAAAATCGAGATCGGCGCTGACCGTCGCGCGAACATTCTCACGCCCCACCAGCGGGGTCAGTATGTTTTCAATCCGGCTGGCGTAGGAATCTTCCACCTTGCGGTTGTGATCGAACTGACTGGCCGTCAGGGCCAGCCCTTCCTGGTCCTTGCCGGACGATAACAGGCGCCCCTGATCATCGACCACCGTCACCTCCGAGGCGGTCATGTTCGGCACACTGGACGAGACCAGATTAACGATCGCGTTGATTTGCTGTTTTTCCAGTTGCCGTCCCGGACGCAACTTGAGCATCACCGAGGCACTGGCCTGGCGCTGGCTGCGAATAAACGCCGACTGCTTGGGCAGGGCCAGATGCACCCGCGCGGTCTGCACGGCCGCGATCGAACTGATGGTACGTGCCATTTCGCCTTCCTGGGCACGATGAAAACGGGCATTTTGCATGAACGAGCTGGAACCGAAACCGTCCGCTTCTTCCAGTAATTCGAAGCCGACGCCATCGGTCTGGGTAAGATTGGCCGCGGCCAGTTTCAGTTTGGCCTGATGCAATTTGTCACTGTCCACCATCAAGGTGCCGCTGTCGGGATCCAGCCGGTAATTGATCCCCGCGCCCGACAGTACCTGGACCATCTCCTGGGCACTCTGGCCGGTAACGCTGCTGTAGAGAATGCTGTAGTCGGGAGTGCGGGACCACAGTACGATCGCCACCCCCAGCGCAATACTGGCGGCCAGGCCCACCAGCAGACCGGCCTGCTTCAACACGGGCAGGTTAACCATCCCCTGAAACGGCGCATTGAGTTGTTCAGCTTTGACAAGATCCATAATCGTGTACTGTCATGTTGTTAAATAATAAATACAATTTCCGGGCAGCGGCACGAAGGGTCATTTTCAAACAACCTGCGTTCCCTCAACCATCTGGCGACCTCGCTACTTCACGCCTCACACCTGCATATTCATGA
>NZ_JAVLAZ010000090.1:6891-9650 GCF_031581315.1 Thiohalophilus sp. | reverse complement strand
AACTCAGAACTCAGAACTCAGAACTCAGAACTCAGAACTCAGAACTCAGAACTCGGGTCTATCCAGATTGCCGGACACCGCTTCGCTATGTCCGGCCTACCTATTCTGTTCGAAAGCTGCCAACTTTTATTTCCCACAAAAACTACGCCCAAACCCTGTTGTTAACTTCGCCTGCCCCGTCTAGACTTCTGACAGGTTTTTTGGAGGGCTTCGCATGGCGACATTGAACATCAACGGCGAAAGGGTCGAGGTGGAGGTCGACGGTTCGACACCGCTGCTGTGGGTACTGCGTGAGCAGCTGGGACTGACCGGCACCAAGTATGCCTGCGGTATCGGCCTGTGTGGCTCTTGTACGGTGCATGTGGATGGCGAGGCGGTGCGCGCCTGTACCGTGCCGGTCTCTGCCATGGATGCCGGCAAGAAGATCGTCACCATCGAGGGGCTCTCGGAAGATAACAGCCATCCGTTGCAACAGGCCTGGAAGGAGCTGGATGTGCCGCAATGCGGTTACTGCCAGCCGGGGATGATCATGGCCGCGGCGGCACTGTTGAACAAGAATCCTGAACCCGATGATGAGACGATCAATCAACAGATCACCAACATCTGTCGCTGCGGCACCTTCAACCGCGTGCGGCGCGGGATTCATCTGGCCGTCGACATGAACAAGCGCGGGAGGTCGTCATGAAAACCGATACGCTGAATGTCTCGCGGCGCGAGTTTTTAATCACCAGTAGCCGCGCGGCCGGGCTGGGTGTGGGCTTTTCTCTAGGGCTCTATCTGCCGATGAGTGCCACGGCTCTGGCCGGTGAATGGGACGAGCTGCCCTCCGAAGGCCTGCCCGAGATCGGCGCCTGGGTCGTCATCCAGCCCGATGACACGGTGATCATCCGCATCGCCCGCTCCGAAATGGGGCAGGGCACCCTGACCGGCCTGGCGCAACTGGTGGCCGAGGAGCTGGAGTGCGACTGGGACAGGATCATCACCGAATACCCGACCCCGGGCGAGAATCGCGCGCGGGATCGGGTCTGGGGCAGCTTTTCAACCGGCGGCAGCCGGGGTATCCGCGACAGCCACCGCTATGTGCGCAAGGGCGGGGCCGTGGCGCGGGAGATGCTGCTGCAGGCGGCGGCCGAGCAGTGGGATGTGCCCAAAGGCGAATGCCGCGCGGCCAACAGCGTGATTACCCACCCGCCCAGCGGGCGCACAGTCACCTACGGTCAGGTCGCCGAAGCGGCGGCAAAGTTATTCCCGCCCCAGCATGTGGAACTGAAAAAACCGGACGAGTGGGAAATCATCGGCAAGCCGATGCCGCGCCTGGATACCGATGACAAGCTCAACGGCAAGCAGATCTTCGGCACCGACCTGCAGTTGCCCGGCATGCTCAACGCGGCCATCAAGGCGTGCCCGACCTTCGGCGGCAAGCTCAAGTCGTTCGATGAGAAAAAGGTGAGTGGCATGCCCGGCGTGCGCAAGGTGGTGCGCGTGGGTGAGGACGCCGTTGCCGTGGTGGCCGATACCTGGTGGCAGGCCAACCAGGCACTGGAGGCATTGCCGATCAGCTGGGACCATGGACCGAATGCGAAACTCGACAGCGCCGCCATCGACAAAATGCTCGAAGAGGGGCTGAGTTCCGACAAGGAGGTCTTTGTCGGTAACCAGGCCGGTGATGTAAACAAGGCATTGCAGGGCGCGGCGAAAACCGTTGAAGCGACTTATCGCTATCCCTACCAGAACCACGCCACCATGGAGCCGATGAACGCTACCGCGTTGTGGACCAAAGACAAGTGTGAGGTCTGGTGCCCCACGCAAAACGGCGAGGCGGCTCTGAAGGCGGCGGTGGATGCGGCCGGGTTACCGGTGGACAAGTGCGAGGTGTACAAGATCCACCTGGGCGGGGGCTTCGGCCGGCGTGGTGCGTTCCATGACTTTGTCACCCAGGCGGTGAGCATCGCGAAGCAACTGCCGGGTACCCCGGTCAAGTTGCTGTGGAGCCGCGAGGAGGACATGGCCCACGGTCATTATCATCCCATTACTCACTGCAGGCTGGTCGGCGGCCTGGACGAGGACGGCAACCTGAGCGGGCTGAACGTGCGCATCTCGGGCCAGTCGATCCTCGCCGCCGTGATGCCTGGCGGCCTGCAGGATGGCATGGACCCGGTCACCTTCCAGGGCTTTCATGCCGAAGGCGATCACGCCATCAGTTACACCGTGCCCAATCTGCTGGTGGAACACGCCATGCGCAACCCGCCGGTGCCGCCGGGCTTCTGGCGCGGGGTCAACATCAACCAGAACGCCATTTATATGGAATGCTTCCTGGATGAGCTGGCTCATGCGGCCGGTCGCGATCCGCTCGAATTTCGTCGCAGCCTGATGGCCGACCAGCCCAAAAGCCGGGCGGTGCTCGACGCCGTGGCCGAAAAGGCTGGCTGGGGCAATCCGGCCGGTAACGGCGTGCATCGCGGGCTGGCGGTAGTCAAAACCTTTGGCAGCTATGTGGCCGCCTGCGCGGAAGTGTCGGTGGATGATGACGGCAAGCTGACGATCCACCGGATCGTCGCCGCCACCGATCCCGGCCACGCCGTTAACCCGCAACAGATCGAGGCGCAGGTGGAAGGCTCCTTCGTCTATGGCCTGTCGGCCCTGCTCTACGGCGAGTGCACTGTGAAGGACGGCGGCGTCGAGCAAACCAACTTCCATGATTTCCCGTCGCTGCTGATGGACGAGATGCCGGCAGTCGAAACCATCGTCATGCCCTCCGG
>NZ_JAVLAZ010000090.1:0-6791 GCF_031581315.1 Thiohalophilus sp. | reverse complement strand
CTGCCAATCCGTATCTCCGCCACCAGCGGGAAATGATCGGAGGCCGTGCGGGCGAGTTGAGAATCAGGCAGCTCGATACAGGTGACATCCAGACCGGGGCTGATAAAGATGTGGTCAAGACGCAGGGCAGGGAAGCGGGTCGGGAATGTATTTCGGGGTGTATGCTCCCCTGCTTCGATCTGAGCGTCGCGAAGTCGGCTTTCCAGTTGACGGCATACGGTTGATGAGGGCTGGGCATTCAAATCGCCGCACAGAATCACCGGGTCACGACACTGCTCATTCGCCAGCCACTGCTCACCGAGCAAGGCCTCGATCTGGACGAGGCGCTCGCGCTGGCTGAGGCCCAGGTGGGTATTGAGGATCTGGATTTCCCGGCCTTGCAATTCGACGCTGATCCAGAGCGCGCCGCGCGGTTCAATATGGGGCTTGTCGGCGAGCCCGGGGAGAATGCCCGTCTTGACCAGCCGATGGGGCAGGTGGGTCAGGATGGCGTCGCCATAGCGTTCTTCCTCGACGTCAATGGCCGGATGAAAATGGAAGTTCATTTTCAGGTAGCGGGCGATCAGGTGAGCCTGATCCATGCCGAGGCTGCGCGCGCGACCCACATCCAGCTCCTGCAAGGCGACGACATCCGGTCGGGCGCGGGCTATGACGCGGGCAATGCGTTTGGCATCGAGCTTGCCGTCCATGCCGACACAACTGTGCACGTTGTAGGTCATGACCCGTAGCACATCTTTTTTCACCTCGGTGGTGGCCGCAGGGGCACCTGTGTGTTGCGGGTTTGTTTTGTCCAGGTGGCGTAATGCCGCGTTGCGCAGATCCCCGGGGCGCAGATAGTCGTGTTCCCGAACCGGCAGCCATGCGTCGCCTGGCAGCAGCGCAAAGCCGTGGGTCTCTTGTGGCAAGGCACCGGCGTGGGCACCGTTTTCGATGGCAAAGCTCAGCGGGGAGACGCCTTCGCGCCAGCCCAGCACCACAATGTCGCCGGCCCGGGGATGTTCGCAGAGCCGTAACAGGTCCTCGCCGATCGCATCGAGAAAAGGGTGCCGGGCCCCAAACAGGGCAGCCCGGTCCCGGGGCAGTTGATATTCGCCGTCAGCGGTGCAGGCAAGCAGCGTGCCCGCCGATGCCACACTGAGTACCAGCGGAACATTGTGTGTTTGCGCCAGTTCACGGGCGATGAAATTGCGCGCTTCGTCGCTCAGCCCGGCTGCAAGATAGACATGGCCCACGGAACCGAGCGCGGTCACCATCGGTTGGTGTTCGTCCTCTTCCTCGTGATTAATAGTGAAAACCGATAACAGACGCTGGATTTTTCTGCCGCCCAGCAAACGCACCCGCTGGGTCTGGATCCCCTCGGCGCCGGTATGACGCACCCGCGTCGGGGAGCCCCACTTTTCAAATGCTGCGTTCACGGCCGCTTGCAGGCTATAGCCCTGGACATGCAAATAGGGTCGGACAGCGGCCTGTCCATGATCGGAGTAGATCCAGACATCGTAGTGACGCCAGGCGGAACGATTGGCAGCACGCCACAGGCGGGCAAGGGCGTCGTCGATGCCTTTGAGTGTCCAGTGGGCAAACCGCGAGCGGGGGCCCCGGCGATGGGACTGTTCATCATAACCGGGGAAGTTGATGTGGATGACAGGCAGGCCGCGGCTGATATCGATCTTGCCCCCGATCACCGACAGTTCGCGCAGCAGGATGGTGATGGCTACCCGGGCCGGAATGAATTTCAGCTCCTTGATGAATACATAGCCGCTGAAAATGCCCCGGACAAAGTCCACCAGTGACAGCCCCAGTTCGATCAGCAGCAGGATCGCAACGCGAATGAAGCTGTAGAAATTACTGATCAGAAACACCAGCAGCACCAGCGGGTTGGCGGCGCGCAGTGCCGGGCCCCAGCCCAGCGAGGCGGGACAGAAATGCGATTCCGCGGCGCCGCCGGTAAAGTTGTCCGTATAGGCGCTGCCATCTTTCAGCAGTGCTTCGTTACCGCTGGCCGCAAGCCGCTCCTCGATCCGCGCCGCTGCCTCGGGTTCGTACATGCGAATCACGCCGTGAGATTGATCCCGGAAGGAAAACGCCGGCACCGCGGTTTTGATGCCATAGAAGAGTTCCGCCTGGACCGCGGGGGTTGTCGATGGCAGGCCCGAATAGTGGCTATGAAGCCGGTAATGTTCGCGCCGGATCAGACGTTGCAAAAACGGCATTTCCCCGCGCGCCAGTGCGCGCTCGAATTCGGGGTGTGAGAGGCCGTCGATCTGAAGCATGATGAGCCCCGCCCGGGTGGCGTCACCTCCCGATACGGGCAGGCGCAGCAGGCGTGCCAGCCAGACACTGCGGCTGAGGTTGCGCCGCAGACGCCGCAGGAAAAACTCTATTCGCCCGAGCATGGCGCTGTCCCCCTGATGCGTTTAGTGCGCAACACTGAACCGCGCCCTGCGCTTTCGGGTTCTGTGAGCATTACTCTTCTTTCTTGTCGGAAAACAGGTCACTCCCCAGGGCGGCCTCGCCGGCGTTGGCCATACTTTTCAGGATATTCCACTCGGTCTTGATGGCGGTCATCACCTCCTGCCAGCTATTGTCCTGATCAGCATGGGACCCGGGTTCGAGTGAGGTGTAACAGGTCAGGGCTTTGTCCGCCGAACGGGGCATGGAAAAGGCCTCGGCGGTCCCGAGTGCGGCGTTTTTCAGATCCTGGAGCGCGTCGGGGGCAAGATCGGCCGCCCACTGCAGGGCCGCGCTGAAGGCCGGGATCGATTCTTCAGCCAGCAGGCGCCCGTTTTGTTGATCCCGGACTACCTCGCGCGCGCCGGGCGCATCCAGGGCGATAACAGGCAGGCCGGCGGCCATGGCTTCGGTCAGTACCATGCCCTGGGTTTCGCTCAGGGAGGCGAAGGCGAATAGATCCATGGCATGCAGGGCATCGGACAGTGCAGGTTGCTGCAGGATACCGGTGATATGCAGGCGATCGTCGAGCCCTGCTTCAGTAAAAATCTCGCGTATGTGCTTTTCGGAAGGCCCCGTGCCGATCACCAGAAAATGAGCCTGTGGATGATCCGCGGCGAAGCGGGCGACGGCGCGGGCCAGAAATGCCAGATTCTTTTCCGGCGCCAGACGACCCAGGTGGCCCACCACAAACGCCTCCGCCGGGATGCCCAGTTGTTCGCGAAAACCGGGACCGTCGCCCTGTGCGAAGTGCTCCAGGTAGACGCCGGTCGGCACCACGGTAATCGGTGAGGTAACGCCCCGTTGCTGTAACAGCGCGCGAATGCTTTCACTGGGAGCGAAAACCTGGTCGGCGAGGTTCGCGTAACGGGTGGCCAGTTCGATCACGAATCGCTTGAGCACGGGGGAGTCACCCGGCACATAATGGGTATATTGCTCATACAGGGTGTGATGGGTGAAGACCAGGGGCAAACGGCGGCGGCGCGCGATGCGCACGGCAGTCATGCCGAGCAAAAAAGGGTGCTGGGAGTGAACGATGTCCGGCTGGAACGCATCGAGCCGGGCGCTGAGTTGCGGATGGACCGGCAGCACCACGGAAAAATCACTGGCGTTGAAATTCTGAATAGCGGGAATCCGGATCACGTCGGCTTCGTTTTTCTGTGCACCGGGAAATTCGGGCGCCACGATCAGCACCTCATGCCCCCGCTTGCGGTATTGTTCGGCAAACGCCTCCACGGAGCGGGCCACGCCGCCCACATGGGGGGTAAAGGTATTGGTGAGGATGAGAACATTCATGCGTCACGTTTCCTTTTTTACGAGCACTTCGCAGCCGCTGCCGCTGGTGGTCTCGAGCGGGACATAGCCGGGCAGCCGGATCTCGATGGGGGGGACCTCCTCATGCCAGTCGCCCTGCCAGTCGATGCGCGGCGCATTGCCCGGATCCGGGGTGAGGGTGATCGACACTGTGCCAAAGCGGGTCGGTGCCGGCCCGAAATGAATGGGCGTTGTCTGTTCCAGCCAGCGCTCCGGAATGCCGCTGACCAGGATGAGACGTTCCGCCTCTTCGCGCACGAAACAGTTGCGTATCATCAACAGCCATTCGGCAGAGGCCCACACATGATGACCGTCGCCCATGCAGCCACCGCCGGTCAGGGGATGGCACGCTTCGGGCCACTGTCCGGTCGGTGAGGCCAGGTCTGCTACGGCGTCCATCAACTCAAGGTAACGGGGATCACCGGCACGCAGCATCACCTGGGCGATATGCAGGGTCAGATAGGCATTGAGACCGGAATGGGTCATGTCCTGATAGAACGTGCCTTTGACAAAACAGTGGTGGTACAGAAACTCGACCGTGTCGAGCAGCCGGGGGTCGTCCGGCGCACAGAGTTGCAGCGGATAGCCCGCCGCCAGTGAGCCGATGGCCCCGGCATCCAGGCGACGATAGGGGGAGGCCGGCATGGCCGCGCGGTCCAGACGTTGCGCACAGGTGACCAGGCTGTGATCCACCGCCGCCGCAAAGTTGTCGGCGCCCGTGGCGAAGTTCCGACTGCGCTCGGGGTCCATCTCTGCGAACATCGCCGCCGCGGCGTGCAGGCCGGCGATTCCCCAGAAATCATCCCAGTAGTAATAGTCATTGGGCCCCAGGTGTTCGGCGCTGAATCCCGCCGGCAGCAGTCCGGCGTGGGGGGATGCCGAAGCATCGTTGACCCGCTTGCGCAGGATCCAGCGGCCGCCCCGGGCAACCGGGTCGTGCCAGTCGAGTGAGGGCTGGCGGTTGGTCAGGGCAAAGAAGCGTTGCAGGATCCACAACACCTGGCCGTTGGAATCCCACTCCCCTTCCTGGGAGCGGAAATAGCCTTGCCCTGTCTGGCGTGCCGGAAACCGCGCCAGCGCCCGTTCGGCGCGGTGCGTCAGGCCGGCACACAGCAGGGCGTGAATGATAAAGGCGGCATCGCGAAACCAGAATCGCTTGTAGGTGTAGGGTCCGGGATAGACATCCCCGGGTGAATGCAGAATCAGCGAGGCGATCGCCGCATCGTAGAGAAACTGATAGCGCGCCTCCGGACAGGAGAGCTGGCAATGTTCCTGATGGACGTCGTGCCAGGCCTCGTCGACGAGCCGCTCGTCCGGTTTACTCGCCAGCGGGATGCTGGCGGTAATGTCGGTCGTCTCGCCGGCGTTGCACGGAAACAGCGCTGCCGCCGTGACCATGCCCACTTCACAATGGCCTTCGGTCTGAACCTCGCGATCCCGCAGATGAATGAACACATCCCCGCTGTGATAATCGGCAACATGATGCTGTGCGGCGGGCGTGCTGAAGCTCACCTGTTGTTTATCATCAATGGTCCAGGTATCGCGCGTCGGCGACAAACTGACCTTATTAATGAAACTGATCCCCTCGGGGTTATACGGGCGCAGCGCCAGCACGAGCGATGCCGGGCTATCGGCACGGGCCTGCAGACGCAGCTTGCAGACCGGAATGCCTGACTCGATTTGCACCCAGGCGCGACTGGTCAGAGTCAGCCCGTTCATTTGAGTGTCAGTGGTAATGCAAAGTCCCGATTCCATCTCCTGTTGTTGGCGGCAATCCGGGGCCCGCGAAGGCAGTAGTGATCGTCCGTCCTCCGTCATGAGCCAGGCGTCCAGGGACCAGCCATCGAGCAGCGGGGTCAGCAGCCCGCGGGGATCGACGATCGGCAGCTCCGCGCACTCCGGGTAACCAATGGCGGTCCAGTTGCGATGGCTGAGATTGATATGGGTGAAGGAAAAGGCGCGCGGGATAAATGACAGATCGGTGGGATCGAACTGGCGCTCGATCCAATAGGGCCACACCCAGTCCAGGTTGTGTTGAATAACCCGGCTATTGATCAGACCGCGGGCATGGAAAATGACCCCCGCGCGCAGAAGCTCGACGGGTTCGGCGACCTCGGAGGGCTGGGCAAAGCTGTGCAGCCGCGCCAGCAGGGCGATCGGATCGAGAAAGCCCTGCTTGCGCGCAACATAGCGAATGATAAGACGCCACGGTAGCCATTTCATCCAGCTCATAACGGATCCTCCTCGACAATTTCGCCCTGTTCCTCATAACGGGCCAGTGCTCTTTGTGCCAGGCGGCTCAGGGTGACGACCGCCACCACAGCAGCAATAAAGCCGGCGGCATAGAGGCTCCATTGCAGGGGGGACCGGCCTACCTGATGCACGCCCAGGTTGGACAGATCGGCGGCGATGGAACCGAGATAGACATTATGGACGGAAAAAGGAATGAAGCCGAGCAGTGAACCGCCGACATAACCGCGCAGAGAAAAGGGTGTCAGACCGAAAAAATAGTTGGAGAGTTTGCTGGGAAAGAACGGGATCAGCCGCGTCAGCAATACGATCTTCCAGCCATGGGGTTTGACCTCCTCGCTTACCAGATGAAGCCGGGAGTGGGACAAAACAAACTGTTTGGCACGCCGCCCGAACAGATAGCGTGCGATCAAAAATGCCAGAGTTGCGCCAAGCGTTGTGCCGATCACCACGTAAACAGAGCCTTCCACAACGCCGAAGGCAAAGCCAGCGCCCACAGTAAACAACACGCCCGGTAGTAGCAGCAGCACCACCGCCGCCATGATCAGGATAAAGAGCAGCGATACCCAGGCTCCCTGGGCCTCGAACCATCTCAACAGGTGTATCACCTGTTGATCGACACCGAAATAGTTCAACACGGCAAGCACGGCGGCGACAAATACAATGCTGGCGGCAATGGCCCAAAGTGGCGATCGGAGTATTTTTCCGGAGTGTTTGGTTCGATATGGTTTCGACATGTGTCATGTCCCTGTAACCGTGGCCGGTTACCCGTTGATAAG
>NZ_JAVLAZ010000089.1:6739-9653 GCF_031581315.1 Thiohalophilus sp. | reverse complement strand
CGGGGCAAGGCGAGCCATCTCACCCTCAATAAACGTTTCGGCTTCGGATAAAATCTGTTCAGCCGATTTGCCTTCGCTGTCGATGGGCGGGCCGATGACCATGCGGATGGTGCCGGGCCGCTTGAGAAATTGTCCCTTGGCCCAGAAGTAGCCGGCGTTGTGCGCGACCGGCACGACCGGATAGCCGGACTCGGCCGCAAAGACGGCGCCGCCGATCCTGTAGCGACCTTTGGTTCCGGGACGTACCCGGGTGCCTTCGGGGAAAATGACCACCCACACCCCGCGCCTGAGGCGTTCGGTCCCCTGTTCGATGATCTGGCGAATGGCATTGCGTCCGGCCGAACGGTTAATGGCGATCGGGTCCATGCGCGACAGGCCCCAGCCGAAAAAGGGCAGCCACAGCAATTCACGTTTAATCACAAAGGTCAGCGGCGGAAAGACCTGCTGCAGGGCGATCGTCTCCCAGGTGGACTGGTGCTTGCTGAAAATGATGGCGGCACTGTCCGGGATGTTCTCCCGGCCTTCGACCACATAGTCGATTTTACAGACGTATTTGAGGACCCACAGATTGTAGCGGGCGAACTGACTGATGATGGTATAGCGCCAGGAAAACGGGGCAAAATAAAACAGCAGTACGATGCAGGTAATAATCACGCTGGTGATAATCACCGACAGGCTGAACAGGGTGGAACGTAGCAAAACCATTTAACCATCCTCACTGGCAAGAAAGTCATCGACAAACCGGGCAAGGTCAGCATACACCGGAACCCCCTCCAGCCCCTCGCCTCTGGCCAGCGTCCGTTCGCCCTTACCGGTTCTGACCAGGTAGGGGGTGGCGCCGACGGCGCGGGCCGATTCGATATCGCGCAGGGAGTCGCCTACCACCGGCACGTTCACTAATGTGTGGCCGCTGAGATGGGCAATACGCTCCAGCAAGCCCGGCAGCGGTTTGCGACAGTCACAGTGGTCGTCCGGCCCATGCGGACAATAGACGATACCATCGACCCGACCGCCCTGCCCGGTCAGCAACTTGCGCAGTTTATCGTGCATCTGTTGCAACGTGGCCTCGTCATAATAGCCGCGGGCAATCCCCGACTGATTGGTGGCCACATAAACATGATAACCGGCCCGGTTCAGGCGCGCGATCGCCTCCAGACTACCCGGAATCGGCACAAACTCGTCGGCGCTTTTTATATAGTCGTCGGAGTCATAATTAATCACCCCGTCACGATCCAGAATAATCAGTTTCATAGGAGGCGAAATTTACCACGAAGGCACGAAGACTCGAAGTCAATCATAATAAATCTTCGTGTCTTTGAGTCTTGGTGGTGATCAGTCATCTTTAAATTCAGAAACACGTATCCGCCCGTTTACCATTTTCGATTCGCGCTGCATGATCTTGTCCAGCTTGGCCCAGAAGGCCTGGTTGAGATCGAATTCGGCCGAGATGGCGGTCCCCATAATCAGGATTAGCAGATCGGCGACTTCCTCGGCGAGTTCGTCCTTGTCCTTGCCCTTGGTGACGCAGGCGGAGATTTCGCCCAGTTCTTCGGCCATCAGGGCGATGCGATAGGGCAGATCCTCGCCGCCGGTACCTTTGAAGTCATGCTTGTCGTGAAAGGCCTGCACGGCTTTGAGCATGTCCTGATAGGAGTCGGGATTCATGGGCTCACCCTTGCAATTTGGCGATGTCGGCGATTTGCAAAAACAGCTGATGTAACTGGTTTAACAGTGCCAGGCGATTGTTGCGCAGAGTGTCGTCGTCGGCCATGACCATCACCTGATCGAAAAATTGATCCACTGGTTCGCGCAGGTCGGCCAGAGCCGTCAGTGCCGGCTGGTAATCACCCTGATCGATCTGTTGCTGGACCTGCTGCTGCAGGCTGGCCAGGGTATCGTACAGGGCCTTTTCCGCGTTTTCCTCGAAACGTGTCGGATCGATCTGCTCCGGCAACGGGCCTTCCACTTTCTTGAGAATGTTACCGATGCGTTTGTTGGCGGCGGCCAGGCTCTCGGCGGCCTCGAGCTGGCGAAAGTGATCCACGGCCTTGAGTCGTTGCTCGATATCCAGCGGCCGGGTCGGACGGTTGGCAGTGACGGCTTCGAGCACGTCGGCGCGAATGCCCTGATCGCGGTAATAGGCCTTGAGGCGATCGAGAATGAAGCCGATCACAGCTTCCACGGCTTCCTCCGCTTTGAGGGATTTGTCGAAGCCGGCGGCGGCCTCTTGCAATAGCGCCTGCAGATTGAGGTCGAGCTGCTGTTCGATCATAATCCGCAATACTCCGAGCGCGGCGCGGCGCAGGGCGAAAGGATCCTTGTCACCGGTGGGGATCTGGCCGATGGCGAAAATGCCGACCAGTGTGTCGAGTCGATCAGCCAGCGCCAGCGATTGGCCGATCACATCATCGGGCAGATCGTCACCGGCGAAGCGGGGTTTGTAATAATCGTCCAGCGCCCGGCCGACCTGCGGCTGTTCGCCGTCAAGTTCGGCATAGTAACGGCCCATGATGCCCTGCAGGTCGGGGAATTCCCCGACCATCTCGGTCATCAGATCGCATTTACACAACTGTGCGGCGCGGATGGCCAGCTGTTTGTCACCGCCCAGTTGTTTGGCAATACTGCCGGCCAGTTTTTCCACTCGTCGGGTCTTGTCATAGAGCGTGCCGAGCTTTTGCTGGAAGACCACGCTCTTGAGTGAATCAAGACGTTGTATCAGCGGGATCTGCTTGTCCTGCTGCCAGAAAAACTCGGCATCGGCAAAGCGTGGGCGAATGACCCGTTCGTTACCTTGTTGAACCTGTTCGGGCTGTTTGCTTTCAATGTTGCTGATGGTGATAAACAGCGGTAACAGACGGTTGTCCCTGTCCACCAGATGAAAATATTTCTGGTTGGTTTTCATGGTGGAGATCAA
>NZ_JAVLAZ010000089.1:0-6639 GCF_031581315.1 Thiohalophilus sp. | reverse complement strand
TGATGGAAGCGGTGACCACGGGTTTCGCGGCCGCTTTTGACACTGAGGATCTCGGCGTCGATCACCTCGTCGCCAAACAGCAACACCACCCAGTGAACCGGGCGCACGAACCAGGCGTCCAGATCGCCCCAGCGCATGCGCTTGGGGATCGGCAGTTTATCCAGCGCCTGACGGACAATGTCGGGGATGAAACGGGCGCTCGGTTCACCGGGCCGGGTGGCGCGATAAACCAGTCGGGTACCCTTGTCCGTTTCCTCGCTTTGCAGCTCTTCAACACTGACGCCGCACTTGCGGGCAAAGCCCTGGGCGGCTTTGGTCGGTTGGCCTTCATCATCGAAGGCGGCGGACAGCGGCGGACCGTGTTGCTCGATGGTACGGTCCGCCGTGACGGTCGGTAGGTCTTTGATCAACAAGGCCAGCCTGCGGGGCGTGGCATACTGATGGATGTCAGGGCTGTCCAGATGATTCTCCAGCAGTCCGTGACGCACGCCCTCTTCAAACGCATTGCAAAGGGTTTGCAGTGCTCTGGGCGGCAACTCCTCGGTGCCAATTTCGATTAAAAGATCCGCCTGGCTCATTGATCGGCCTCCTTGCACATCGGAAAGCCAAGCGATTCGCGTGCCGCGTAATAGGCCTCGGCCACGGCGCGGGAGAGGTTGCGTACCCGCAGGATATAACGCTGGCGTTCGGTCACCGAGATGGCATGGCGTGCGTCGAGCAGATTGAAACTGTGCGAGGCCTTGAGCACCTGTTCGTAGGCCGGCAGCGGCAGTTGCGCTTCGATCAGTTGCTGACTCATTTTCTCGGCCTGATCGAACTGATGGAACAGATCGTCCACATCGGCGTGTTCGAAATTATAGGTGGACTGCTCCACCTCATTTTGATGAAACACGTCGCCGTAGGTCACCTTGCCGCGCGGGCCGTCGGTCCAGATCAGATCGAACACGCTTTCCACGCCCTGCAGGTACATGGCGATGCGCTCCAGCCCGTAGGTGATTTCGCCGGTGACCGGTTTGCAGTCCAGACCCCCCACCTGCTGGAAATAGGTGAACTGGCTCACCTCCATACCGTTGAGCCACACCTCCCAGCCCAGCCCCCAGGCGCCGAGGGTCGGCGATTCCCAGTTGTCTTCGACGAAACGGATATCGTGGACCAGCGGATCGAGCCCGAGCATTTCCAGTGAGCCCAGATACAGTTCCTGAATATCCAGCGGTGAGGGTTTGATCACCACCTGGAACTGGTAGTAATGCTGCAGGCGATTGGGGTTCTCGCCATAACGGCCATCGGTGGGTCGGCGCGAGGGCTGTACATAGGCGGCGGCCCAGGGTTCGGGGCCGATGGCGCGAATGAAGGTGGCGGTATGAAAGGTGCCTGCGCCCACTTCCATGTCATAGGGTTGCAGGACGATGCAGCCCTGTTCGGCCCAGTAGCGTTGCAGGGCAAAGATCAGCCCCTGAAACGTGCGGGCCTCGGCGATATGGCGCGATTTGCTCAAGCTGATACCTTTATATATGTGGGTCAGGGCGAAAAGAGCGCACATTATAGCCGCGCCACTGCCCCGTGATAACCATATGCGATACGGTTTTTTGGATTTGGCAAGTCAGGGTGCCATCCGGTGGCAGGGCAAAAGCTTCAAGTTGGCGGCAAAAAGGTCGATGATTTAATTAAAGAGGCAGCCGATCAGGAGGGTGTTGTGGTGGAGAACGAGAACGGTCAACTATCCCAGTGGCACAGTCTGGTCAGCGATGCCGAGCAACAGGCCGGCATTCAACTGGAACCGGATCTTGAAAGCTATCTGGTCTTTACCCTGATGCGGTACCTCAGCCGGTCGGAGATGACCCAACGGGTTATGGCCCTGGACTATCTCCAGGCGGCACTCAGTCAGGGTCGCGAACAGCAGCACCAGCTGCGGGACGTGGGCGATCAATGCCTGCTTTATTGTGGGCTGTTTCCGCGTCGCGCTGAACGTCGCCGGGTCCGGGTCAGCTATTACGTGGATCTGGGTCGCAGTGCCTACCGGCACCTGGGCGACAGCCGCGATCCCCTCTCAACCCTGTACGCCGAACTGGCCCTGACCTTTGTTATGGCCATGGATGTGCTGCAGGCGATCCGCAATATGCGCCAGGAACAGATGCTGGATCCGCTCAACAATCTTGAACTGTGGCAGGACACCGGATCCGCCATGGCGCGCCAGGCCCTGGAGCAGGTGACCGATGCCACGCCTCAGGCCGATCCCGAAGCCCGCAAACGTGGAGGAAATGGCCGGTTACACTGAAAATTCTTATATTCATTAAAGGATCCGCAAATAAACGCCAATTAACGCAAAGAAGATCATTTAAAGCAGTTCTTTCCCTCTCCCCGGAGCGCTTTGATCCGGTACGTTTTATCAGGCCATATCTCTGGTCACGTTACACTGCTGAACCAATATTCTGTGAGGAGATAATGAATTATTCGTGTTCATTAGCGTTTATTTGCGGATAATTCGATTTTTTCTCTATCGGGCCGATTTCTGCTATCCTTCCCCTCCCCTGACCAACCCCGAAACACCGGTAAAGTCCCATGTCCGAACAACGTAAAGCTGTCGCCCTGATTTCAGGCGGTCTTGATTCCCTGCTGGCCGCACGGGTTTTGCAGGAGCAGGGCGTGCACGTGGAGGGGATCAATTTTTTCACCGGGTTTTGCGTCGAGGGCCATACGCATGCGATCCGCAAGCAGGATAAGGACAAGCCCAAACGCAACAATGCCCTGTGGGTGGCTGAACAGCTGGGTATCAAGCTGCATATTGTTGATGTGATCGAGGAGTACAAGGATGTACTGCTGAACCCGAAGCACGGTTATGGCCAGAACATGAATCCCTGTCTCGATTGCAAGGGCTTCATGGTGCGCAAGGCGCACGAATGGATCGAAGCCAACGGGTTTGATTTTATCGTTACCGGTGAAGTGATAGGCCAGCGGCCCATGTCCCAGCGCAAGGAGACCATGCCGGTGATCCAGCGTGAGTCCGGGGCGGGCGATCGACTGTTGCGTCCGCTGTGCGCGAAGAACCTGCCGGCAACGTTGCCCGAGCGCGAAGGCTGGGTAGATCGCGAGCGGCTCTATGATTTCAGCGGCCGCTCCCGCAAACCGCAGATGGCGCTGGCCAATCAGTTCGGCTTCACCGATTACGCCCAGCCGGCCGGCGGGTGCTGCTTTCTCACCGACAAGAGCTATTCCGACAAACTGGTGGATATGTGGCAACATCGCCCCGGCCGGGATTATCAGCTGGATGACATTATGCTGCTCAAGGTGGGTCGCCATCTGCGTCCGGCACCCAACTACAAGGTGATCATTGGCCGCGAGGAAGGTGAGAACAAATTCCTCGAAGGCTATCGCAACCAGTTTGTCCATTTGCGCATCGCCAGTCATAAGGGGCCGCTGGCCCTGATCGATGGCGAGATCAGCGAGGCTGACGTGGAAATCGCCGCCCGGGTCGCCGCCCGCTTCAGCCAGGGGCGCGACGCCGAGGCGGTCGACGTGGAAGTGAGCTACACTGACGGCCAGCAGAAGACGCTGCAAGTGGCCCCGATGCAGCTGGACGCGATTCCACAAGAATGGTATTTGTGAGTACTCACCAACTCGATGCGCGCCGGCTGCTCTGTCCCATGCCGGTAATCCGGGTCCAGGATGCGATCGCGGCCCTGACTCCCGGCGAGGTGCTGGAGGTGACCTGCACCGATCCGGGTGCGTTGAATGATGTCCCTGCCTGGTGCCGGATCAACGGCCATCGAATTCTGGCGACAGTGCAACAGGATGAAGAGATTGTGATTCGAATCGAGGTCGGCGATGGCAACGATTGAACAGGACCAGGCTCCCGTCATCACCCACGCCGAGCGGGACGATCGCACTCGCCAGATTACCCGTGTCACCCTGGTCGGCGCCCTGGTGGATCTGGTTCTCGGCGTGCTCAAGGTCGTGGTCGGCTGGCTGGCCCAGTCCCAGGCGCTGATCGCGGACGGGGTGCACTCCTTTTCCGATCTGGCGACCGATGCGGTAGTGATTTACGCCGCCCGCCACTCCAGCCGGGAGGCGGACGCCGAGCATCCCTACGGCCACGGACGCTTCGAGACCATGGCGACGGTGGGGCTGGGCATCGCCCTGATGGCGGTGGCCGTCGGCATCAGTATTGATGCCGTGATCCGCCTGTTTAACCCGGATAAATTGCTGCATCCGAGCTTCTGGGCGCTGATCGTGGCGGGCGTATCGATCCTGGGCAAGGAGGCGATCTACCACTACAGCATGGTGATCGCCCGCAAATACAAGTCCCACATGCTCAAGGCCAATGCCTGGCACAGCCGATCCGACGCGATCTCCTCCCTGATCGTGTTGCTCGGGGTCGCCGGCAGCATGGCCGGCCTCGAGTACCTCGATGCCATTGCCGCCATCGGCGTCGCCGGCATGATTGCCAAGATCGGCTGGGATCTCTCCGCGCACAGCGTCAAAGAGCTGGTGGACACCGCGCTGGATCCGGAACGCCAGGAGATCATTCGTCAGGCGATCCTCGAGGTCGACGGGGTCGAGGCACTGCACATTCTGCGTAGCCGGCGCAGTGGTGCCGAAGCGCTGGTGGACGTGCACATTCAGGTGGATCCCTATCTGAGCGTCTCCGAAGCCCATTATGTCAGTGAGCGGGTGCGCAAGAAGGTGATCAGTGACGTGGAAGAGGTCAATGACGTCACGGTGCACATCGATCCGGAAAATGACGAAAGAGTGCCGCTGAATCTGAATCTGCCCAACCGCAGCAATTTACTCGCACGGCTCGAAAAGGCCTGGAGTGAGATTGAAGAATCCCGCCGGATTGCCCACACTACCCTGCACTACCTGGAGGGCGGTATTCAGGTGGAGCTGATCCTGCCGATCGACCTGGCCCTGGAGCGGGACCAGAATCAGCGCGAAGCTTTGCGCCAGCGTTTTGCCCGTGCGGCCCGGGAGGTGGACGGCGTGCAATCGGTCAGGCTGCTGTACCGGTAGAGCACCAAAATAGTGCGAAAACCGGGTTTTATGCACTAGTTTAGTGCTTACAATGCACCGTGATCTGCACAGAGTGGATATAACCCTTGCAGAATCAGCCTGTTACGGTGTGGCATGGTTCGTGCACTTAATCGGGCAACAGATTTTGGACTGCGCCAACGACAGCGCAATTCTGGATAACACTGAATTTTGAGATAACCGGAGAACCCTAAATGTCTGACAACGTCATGAAGATGATTAAAGATAACGGCGTCAAGTTCATTGACTTCCGTTTCACCGATACCCGCGGCAAAGAGCAGCACGTTTCCGTGCCGGCCCACGCCGAGGATGAAGACCTGTTTACCGAAGGCAAGATGTTCGACGGTTCGTCCATCTCCGGCTGGAAAGGCATTAACGAATCGGACATGATCCTGATGCCCGACGCCGACAGCGCCTTCCTGGACCCTTTCTCCGAAGAGCCGAGCGTGAACCTGACCTGCGATATCCTGGAGCCGGCTACCGGCCAGGGCTACGAGCGCGATCCCCGCTCCATCGCCAAGCGTGGTGAAGCCTATCTGCAGTCCACCGGTATTGCCGATACCGCCCTGTTCGGTCCCGAACCCGAGTTCTTCGTCCTGGACGACGTTCGCTGGGGCGCCGATATGAGCGGTGCTTTCTACAAAGTGGATTCCGAAGAAGCCGAGTGGAACTCCGAACGCGTTTATACCGACGGCAACATCGGTCACCGCCCGGGCATGAAAGGGGGTTACTTCCCCGTGCCGCCGGTCGATTCCCTGAACGATCTGCGTGCCGCCATGTGCCTGGCACTCGAAGAGGTGGGCGTACCGGTCGAAGTGCACCATCACGAAGTTGCTACCGCCGGCCAGTGTGAAATCGGCACCAAGTTCAGCACCCTGGTGGAGCGGGCCGACTGGAACCAGCGTATGAAATACGTGATCCACAATGTCGCGCACATCTATGGCAAGACCGCCACCTTCATGCCCAAGCCGCTGGTCGGCGATAACGGCAGCGGCATGCACGTGCATCAGTCACTGATGAAAGACGGCCAGAACCTGTTCTCCGGTAACGAGTACGGCGGCCTGTCCGAAACCGCGCTGTACTATATCGGCGGGATCATCAAGCATGCGCGCGCATTGAATGCCTTTACCAATGCTTCGACCAACTCCTACAAGCGTCTGGTGCCGGGCTTCGAAGCGCCGGTCATGCTGGCCTACTCGGCCCGTAACCGTTCGGCCTCGATTCGTATCCCGTACGTGGCCAATCCGAAAGGCCGCCGCATCGAGGTGCGTTTCCCGGATCCGACCGCCAACCCGTACCTGGCCTTCACCGCCATGATGATGGCCGGTCTGGACGGTATCCAGAACAAGATCCACCCGGGCGATGCCATGGACAAGGATCTCTACGACCTGCCGGCCGAAGAAGCGGCCAGCATCCCGACCGTGTGCCACTCCTTCGACCAGGCGCTGGATGCACTGAGCGAAGATCGGGCCTTCCTGACCCAGGGTGGTGTGTTCACCGATGATGTTATCGATGCCTACATCAAGCTGAAGATGGAAGAAGTTACCCGCTTCCGCATGACCACCCATCCGGTCGAGTTCGACATGTACTACAGCCTGTAAGCGCTATCTCAGG
>NZ_JAVLAZ010000088.1:0-9724 GCF_031581315.1 Thiohalophilus sp. | reverse complement strand
CTAAGTACTAAGTACTCATAAAGTCTGCCAACTGCCCTCTGCAAACTGCCAACTTTGTTTCATAACACCGCACGCGGATAGGAACCGAGCACCTTGACCATGCTGGCGGTTTCGTCCAGTTCCCTGATCGCCTGGCTGACGTTGCTGTCGTCGATATGACCTTCGATATCGATGAAAAACGCGTAATTCCACATGCCCTGACGTGAAGGACGGGATTCGATGCGTGACATGGAGATATCGTGCTTGGCAAACGGCTCCAGCATGCCATAAAGCGCGCCCGGGCGATTGCGGGTATACACCAGCATCGAGGTTTTATCATTGCCACTGGGGGGCGTCACCCGTCGACCGACGACCAGAAAGCGGGTGGTGTTCTCCGGGTGATCCTCGATATTTTTCGCCAGATAATCGAGCTCGTAAATGTCTGCCGCACTTTCTCCGGCGATCGCGGCAGACTCGGGATCGGCGCTGGCCAGCCGCGCGGCCTCGGCATTGCTGCTGACATCGACCTGTTCCACGCCGGACAGGTTCGAATCCAGCCATTTACGGCACTGGGCCAGCGACTGGCGATGGGAATAGACCTTGCGAATATCGCCAATCACGGCACTTTTGCTCAACAGGTGATGATGAATACGCAGCTCCACCTCGCCGCAAATCGACAGGGACGAGGTCATGAATTCATCCAGGGTATGATTGATCACCCCCTCGATCGAATTTTCCACCGGCACTACCCCATAGGAAGCCGTGCCGGACCCCACTTCTCGAAACACGTCGCCAATGGTACCCATTGGCAAAGTCTGTACCGAATGACCGAAGTGCTTGAGCGCCGCTGCCTGGGTAAAGGTTCCTTCCGGCCCCAGAAAAGCGATGTTCATAATCCGTTCCAGTGCCAGACAGGCGGACATAATCTCGCGAAACAGCCGCGCCATTTCCTCGTTACTGAGTGGCCCCTGGTTACGTTGCATGACATTACGCAGGACCTGGGCTTCACGCTCGGCCCGATAGAATACGTCATCGCCATTGGCCTGCTTGGTACGGGCCACTTCCTCGGCAAGACGCGCACGCTCGCTGATCAACGACTGGATCTGTTCATCCAGTTGATCGATGTGCTCGCGCAGTTTTTTCAGGTCGTCGCTCAAGTCAGTGATCCGTATTCAATCAATGAAGCGGACTTTCAGCACACCATTGATGGCCGTCAATTGTTCGCGCGTGGTTTCATCCACACTGCCATCGATGTCGATCAGATTATAGGCCAGGTTGCCCTTTGACTTGTTAATCATATCCACGATATTCAGGTTTTGCGTGGCCAGGACGCCCGTAATCTGACCGACCATGTTCGGTTCATTGCGATTCACAATGGCAATGCGCTGGCCTTCGGTACGCTCCATGTAGACTTCGGGGAAATTCACCGAATTGCGGATATTACCGTGCTCGAGATAATCACGCACCTGCTCGGCCACCATGATGGCGCAGTTTTCTTCCGCCTCGACGGTGGAAGCACCCAGATGAGGCAACGTGACAACCCGTTCATGATGTTTCAGCAAGTTGCTGGGGAAGTCACATACGTACGCGTACACTTTACCGGCTTTGATCGCTTCACTGACGGCTTCATCATCAATGATACCATTACGCGCGAAATTAAGAATCACGACATTGTCGCGCATCAATTTGAGTCGATCGGCATTGATCATATTGCGGGTCGCATCGACCAGCGGCACATGGAAGGTAATGAAATCCACCTTGGATACCAGCTCGTCCATGCTGCCGGCCTTCTCCACGTCAGAGGACAACTGCCAGGCGCCTTCGACGGTGATGCCCGGATCAAAGCCGACCACACGCATTCCCAGTTGCAGCGCCATATTAGCCACGTTACGGCCAATGGCGCCGAGGCCGATCACGCCCAGGGTGCGGCCGGGTAATTCAAAACCGCCGAAGTTTTTCTTTCCGGCTTCCACGGCCTTGTTAATCTCGGCATCGGAACCTTCCACCGAGCGGGCAAAATCCCAGGCCGGACCGATATTACGACAGGCCATCAACATGCCGGCCAGCACCAGCTCCTTCACCGCGTTGGCGTTGGCGCCGGGCGCGTTGAACACGGCGATGCCCTGGTCCGACATCTTGTCGACCGGTATATTATTCACCCCCGCGCCGGCACGACCGATGGCCTTCAGGCTGGACGGCACTTCCATGTCGTGCATCTTCGCCGAACGCACCAGAACGGCATCGGGATGGCCTATTTCGGAAGCAATTTCATACTGATCGCGCGGCAGCCGTTCCAGGCCCGCCAGCGAGATATTATTTAACGTCAGAACCTTGTACATAATTATTCACTTTTCTTGCTATCGTAAATTTATCGCGGAGAACGCAGAGCCGCAGAGACGCGGAGGATTTAATTGAACAAACCCAATAATATATTCAAATTATTTCTCTCTGCGTCTCCGCGGCTCCGCGACCTCTGCGTTATTAATCAGGCACTATCTAGTAGCCATTATCAGCCATAACGTTTTTCGAAGTCGGCCATGAACTCGACCAGCGTGTCGACGCCGGCTTCGGGCATGGCGTTGTAGATGCTGGCGCGCATGCCGCCGACGGAGCGGTGGCCTTTCAGGGTGGTCAGGCCCTGTTTGGCGGCTTCCTCGAGGAAGGTCTTGTCCAGATCGGGATTGGCCAGGGTAAAGGGCACGTTCATCCACGAACGGCAATCGGGCTTGACCGGGTTGGCGTAAAAGTCGGAGTTATCGATCGCGTTGTACAGCTTGTCCGACTTGCGCTTGTTGATCTCGGCCATGCCTTGCAGGCCGCCCTTCTCTTTCAGCCATTCAAACACCAGACCGGCCAGATACCAGCCGTAGGTCGGCGGCGTGTTGGCCATGGAGTCGGCTTCGGCATGTACCTGGTAATCGAACATGGCCGGGGTCTTGTCGAGCGTCTCGCCGATCAGATCCTTGCGCACGATCACGACCGTCAGGCCAGCCGGCCCGATATTTTTTTGTGCCCCGGCGTAGATCACACCGTATTTCGAAACATCTATGGGACGCGACAAAATCGTCGAGGACATGTCCGCCACCAGCGGTACATCACCGGTATCGGGAATGTAGTTGAACTCCACCCCACCGATGGTTTCGTTGGGGGTGTAATGGACATACGCCGCATCACCGCTCAATTGCAGTTCGGATTGCGCGGGAGCACTGCTGAAGCCATCGGCTTCACTGGACGCGGCCAGGTTTACATCGCAGAATTTTTTCGCTTCACTGATCGCCTTCTTCGACCAGGCACCGGTGTTGATGTAATCGGCTTTGGTTTTGCCACGCAGCAGGTTCATCGGCACCATGGCGAACTGGCTGCTGGCGCCACCCTGTAAAAACAGAATTTCGTAATTGTCCGGTATCGCCATCAGCTCACGCAGATCGTTTGTTGCTTTCTCGGCAATGGACATAAACTCCTTGCCGCGATGGCTCATCTCCATCACCGACATGCCGCTCCCTTGCCAGTCAAGCATTTCCTCGCGAGCGCGCTCCAGAACTTCCTGGGGCAGCATCGCCGGACCGGCGCTAAAATTAAATACACGTGACATACACAACTCCTGTTTTTAATTTATTTCACATATTCCGGATTAGACTGCAGGAACATGCCATTTCTAAATTTTATTCATTCAACGCGGAGGTCGCGGAGACGCAGAGTCGCGGAGAATTGATTTTAAAAATCCCACACAGCTGAATTCGATGAAGTATTGAACCGCTGCTTCGCTTTCATCAAATCTTCACTATAGAACCGAATCAAAATTAATTCTTTTACTCTGCGCCTCCGCGCCTCTGCGACCTCCGCGTTAACTACACTTACTCTTCATCAATGGCATCTTCCTCGTCGCTGATCTTGGCGATGCGTTCAATGCCGGAGAGTTTTTCGCCTTCACCGAGGCTGATCAATTTGACGCCCTGGGTGTTGCGGCCCATGATCGAGACTTCGTCGACTTTGGTGCGCACCAGGGTGCCGCGGCTGGTGATGAGCATCATTTCATCTTCTTCGCCAACCAGTTCAGCGCCGATGACTTCGCCGTTACGTTCCGAGGTCTGGATCGACTTGACGCCCTGGCCGCCGCGACCATGACGTGGATAGTCATCTACACCGGTGCGCTTGCCATAGCCGTTTTCGGTGGCGGTCAGGATGTGGCCTTCGCTGGCAATGATCAGTGAGATGACATGCTGATCTGATAGTAACTTCATGCCGCGCACGCCGACCGAGCTGCGGCCCATGGCGCGCACATCCTGCTCGTTGAAGCGAATGGCCTTGCCGGCATTGTTGAACAGCAACACATCCTGATCACCCCGGGTCAGTTCCACACCGATCAGGTGATCGTCTTCGCGCAATTCGATGGCGATAATCCCCGAGGCACGCGGGCGGGAGAAATCAGTCAGCGGGGTCTTCTTGACCGTGCCATTGCTGGTAGCAAAGAAAATAAACTGGCCTTCCGCGTATTCGCGAATCGGCAGGATCGCATTGATGCGCTCGCCCTCTTCCATTGGCAAGAGGTTGACGATTGGGCGTCCGCGCGCGGTGCGCCCGGCCTGCGGCAGCTCATAGACCTTCAGCCAGTAGACCTTGCCGCGGCTGGAGAAACAGAGAATTGTGTCATGGGTGCTTGCCACAAACAGCTTGTCGATAAAGTCTTCATCCTTGACCGAGGTCGCCGCCTTGCCCTTGCCGCCACGCCGTTGCGAGGTGTAGGCCGTGATTGGTTGTGCCTTGGCATAACCTTCGTGCGAAAGTGTCACCACCACATCTTCTTCGGTGATCAGATCCTCGATGGTGAGATCTTCCTGGCTGGCAATGATCTCGGTACGCCGTTCATCACCGTATTGATCGCGCATTTCCGCCAGCTCGTCGCGAATCACCTGCATCAGGCGCTCGGAGCTGGCCAGGATCGCCAGCAATTCCTCAATCTGTTTGAGCAGTTCTTCGTATTCGTTGAGGATCTTGTCCTGTTCCAGTCCGGTCAGACGGTGCAGGCGCATGTCCAGGATCGCCTGGGCCTGCGCATCGGAAAGGCGATAACGCCCCTCGACCAGGCCGAATTCGGGCGCCAGCCCTTCCGGCCGGGAAGCCGCGGCGCCGGTACGTTCCAGCATCTGGTTGACCACGCCCGGTTCCCACAGGGTCGACATCAACTGTTCCTTGGCCTCGGCCGGATTTTTGGCGGCTTTGATCAGGGCAATGATCTGATCGATGTTGGCCAGGGCAATGGCCAGGCCTTCGCGCACATGCGCCTTCTCGCGCGCCTTGCGCAGATCGAAGACGGTGCGGCGGGTTACTACCTCGCGGCGGTGGCGAATGAACGCCGCCAGAATCTGGTGCAGATTAAGCAGTTGCGGCTGGCCTTCGACCAGCGCCACCATGTTGATGCCAAACACGGTCTGCATCTGGGTGTGCTGATAGAGGTTGTTGAGCATCACCTCGACCACTTCGCCACGGCGCAGTTCGATCACCACGCGCATGCCTTCCTTGTCCGACTCGTCGCGCAGCTCGCTGATGCCCTCGATTTTCTTTTCCTTGACCAGCTCGGCGATGCGTTCGAGCAGACGCGCCTTGTTGACCTGATAAGGCAGCTCGGTGACCACGATCCGTTCGCGCCCGTTGGCCATCTCTTCGACTTCGATGCGCGCCCGCACGTAAATACGGCCGCGGCCGGTGGCATAGGCCTCGGCGATGCCGCGCGCGCCGTTGATGATGCCGGCGGTGGGGAAATCAGGACCGGGGATATAGCCCATCAGTTCCTGGATGGTGATAGCGGGGTTGTCGATCATCGCCAGGGTGGCGTTGATCACCTCGCGCAGATTGTGCGGCGGGATATTGGTCGCCATCCCCACTGCAATCCCGGCCGAACCGTTGACCAGCAGGTTGGGAATGCGGGCCGGCAGGATCTCCGGCTCATATTCGGTTTCGTCGTAATTGAGGGTGTAATCGACGGTTTCTTTTTCGATATCCGCCAGCAGCTCGTGCGCGATCTTTGCCATGCGCACTTCGGTGTAACGCATGGCCGCCGGGGCGTCGCCGTCGACCGAGCCGAAGTTGCCCTGGCCGTCGACCAGCATATAACGCAGCGAAAAAGGCTGGGCCATGCGCACGATGGTGTCGTAGACCGCGCTGTCACCATGGGGATGGTATTTACCGATGACATCACCGACCACGCGGGCCGACTTTTTATAGGGTTTGTTCCAGTCATTGCCCAGTTCGCGCATGGCGTACAGGACACGGCGGTGAACCGGCTTGAGGCCGTCCCGCACGTCGGGCAGGGCGCGCCCGACAATCACACTCATGGCATAGTCCAGGTAGGACTGCTTCATCTCCTCCTCGATGTTGATCGGGAGGACTTCCTTGGCAAATTCGCTCATGCGTTGGCTTCAGTCAGGTTAGTGTGGCTCGTTAATTCTTGAGACGATTTTAGACGCCCACTATACCATAGCGGGGCTACCTACTGCATCTTTGGAAAAAGCCGTGAGAAACCCGTTGCGGGCGTATCGTGGAAAGCCGCGCGGTTTTGAAAACCGTTTTGATGCCCGGCCAGAATAGAAAATCAGCGGTGCTCACCCATGTGCCGGGCCATTTTCTCGGTATTGGGCTGTTCGATAATGCCGCGCTCGGTGACGATGGCATCCACCAGTTGTGCCGGGGTGACATCGAAAACCGGGTTCCAGGCCCCGGCCCCTTCGGCCGCCACCCGCTGACCGCCGCAACTCAGTAATTCAGCGGGATCCCGCTGTTCGATGGGAATCGCCCCGCCCTCGCCGACCGCCATATCAATGGTGGAGGTCGGCGCGGCCACCATGAATTTGACGCCGTGCTGCCGCGCCAGCACCGCCAGGGAATAGGTGCCGATCTTGTTGGCCACATCGCCGTTGGCCACGATCCGATCGGAGCCGACAATGACCCACTGTACCTTGCCCTGGCGCATCAGCCAGGCAGCGGCCCCTTCGGCCACCAGCGTCACCGGAATATGATCCTGCAGCAGCTCCCAGGCGGTCAGGCGCGCTCCCTGCAACCAGGGCCGGGTCTCATCGGCATACACCGCACCCAGTTTGCCCCCGGCATACGCACTGCGGATCACCCCCAGCGCCGTACCGTGGCCACCGGTGGCCAGTGCTCCGGCATTGCAATGAGTCAGTACGCTCTCGCCCGGCGCGATCAGCGAGGCCCCGAACTCGCCCATTTTCAAATTGGCGGCGATGTCCTCTTCATGGATGGATCGGGCCTCCTCCAGCAAGGGCGAGAAGGGATCACTCTCTATGGTATCCAGCTTGCGACGCATGCGCTCGATAGCCCAGAACAGGTTAATGGCTGTCGGCCGGGCCTCGACCAGTTGTTGCAAATCCGTTTCGAGGTTATCGCGCCAGTGTGTCGCTGACTCGGCGTAACGCTGCCGCGCTGCCAGCGCCACACCATAGGCGGCGGTAATCCCGATGGCCGGTGCGCCGCGCACCACCATATCCCGGATCGCCTGCGCCACCTCGGCCACGCTACGGCAATACATATACTGGTGTTGCCCCGGCAGCAGCCGCTGATCCAGCAGACACACCGCCTCGTCATCCCACATCACCGGTTTAAAGGTGTCGTATTGATCCAGCATAAAAAGTTCGGGGTTGTTTCGGGGTACCCATTGTAGTCCGCAAATGCACGCGAATAAACGCCAACTTTGGTTGCTTTCAAATCAGTCCGCTAATGAACGCGAATATACGCCAACCTGGTTGTTTTCAAATCAGTCCGCCAATGAACGCGAATGTACGCAAATAATCAAACTACTCTGTCACCTCTCAATCAAGGTTCCGAATACCCGCCCCCATTGTCTGAGTAGCCTGGATCAAGGCGCAACGCGCCAGATCCGGGTTTTTCCAGTTCAGGGGGAACCGCTGCGCCTGTTCCAGCCTGCATAGAGTGATCGGGGAATTGGAACGTTTATTCAGTCATTGAGGTTAAACCCGATTAACCTGATTTGCGTTTATTCGCGTTCATTGGCGGACTGAAAAACCCGAAATCCCCATCGAGCCTCCTCCTAAATACTTGCAGTCGTGAATCCAATCCCTGTATCTTTCCCGGCATGAAGATTGACACACTGTTATCCGCGCGCTGGATTCTGCCTGTTGAACCACAGGGTGTGGTGCTCGAGCAACATGCCATTGCGATCCATAATGGACGCATCGAGGCCGTCCTGCCCAGGGAAGAAGCCGAACAACGCTATCAGGCGGATCATGTCCAGCACTTCGAACAACATGTTCTGATGCCCGGCTTGATCAATATGCACGGTCACGCTGCCATGACCCTGATGCGCGGACTGGCCGACGATCTGCCCCTGATGGAATGGCTGCAAGAACATATCTGGCCGGCGGAACAACAATGGGTGGGCAAGGAGTTCGTCTACGACGGCACGCTACACGCCTGCGCCGAGATGCTGCGCGGCGGCACCACCTGCTTCAACGATATGTACTTTTTCCCGGAGGAGACTGTGCGCGCGGTGGAACAGGCCGGCATGCGTGCCTGCATCGGGCTGATCATGATCGACTTTCCCACCCCCTGGGCACAGACGCCGGACGAATACCTGAGCAAGGGTATCGCCCTGCACGATCAACTGCGTGGTAACACGCTGATCCGGACCGCCTTTGCGCCGCACGCGCCCTATACCGTCTCCGACGAACCGCTGCAGCGCATCGCCACCTATGCCGAAGAACTGGATATTCCGGTGCATATGCATGTGCATGAAACCGCCCACGAGGTCGAGGAAAGCCTGAACAACACCGGCAAGCGCCCGCTGCAGCGGCTTGAAGAGCTGGGTCTGCTCAATCCGCATCTGCTGGCCGTGCATATGACCCGGTTAAATCAGGAAGAGATTCCGCACCTGGCCGAGGCCGGGGTGCATGTGGTGCATTGCCCCGAATCGAACCTGAAGCTGGCCAGCGGCTTCTGCCCGGTGCAGGAACTGGCCCGGGCCGGCGTAAACCTGTGCCTGGGTACCGATGGCGCCGCCAGCAATAATGATCTCGACATGTTCAGCGAAATGCGCAGCGCCGCCCTGCTGGGCAAGGCGGTGGCCGGTGACGCCAGCGCCCTGCCCGCCGAGGACGTGCTGCGCATGGCGACCATCAACGGCGCCCGGGCGCTGGGACTGGAACAGGAAATCGGCTCGCTGGAAGCCGGCAAATCCGCCGATATCATTGCCGTCGACCTGGGCACGCTGGAAAGCCAGCCGGTCTATCATCCGGCATCGCAACTGGTCTACACCGCCGGGCGCGAACAGGTCACCGACGTCTGGGTCGCCGGACGCCAGCTGCTCAAGGAACGCGAGCTGACGACCATCGACCCGAACGCCGTGCTGGAGCGGGCGCAGCAATGGCAGCAACGCCTCATACCATTAAACTAACCTTCTGGACAGTTCGGATTTTGTCCGCAAATAAACGCTAATTCACGCAAATCGAAAAAATACCCAGACAAATAAATTTGCGTTGATTCGCGTTCATTTGCGGATTGTTCTTCCTGTATACTTAAAATATATGGCACACACAAACACCAACATCGAGCATTAGTAGGTGGCTCGGTTGACGATAGCCTGGGTGACAGTGTCTCCAGAAAAAATTCAGATAACGTTTCGCGCAACCTGGCCTACGACTGGACAGAGCAGGTTTTAGTTCCGCAAATAAACGCTAATTCACGCAAATCGAAAAAATACCCAGACAAATAAATT
>NZ_JAVLAZ010000087.1:4927-9725 GCF_031581315.1 Thiohalophilus sp. | reverse complement strand
CTCTCCTGTTCTTTTTCGACCAGATCCATGCCACAGATCGGACAGGTACCCGGCTCGCCCCTGACAATCTGCGGATGCATGGGGCAGACATAGTTGGGATCGGTGTGCTTTTCGGCATGCTCCAGCGCGGATTCCTGTTGTGCGGCCTTGTCAATGCCACTGTCGTCCGCTGTTGACTGCTCCTCGCTGCAGGCGGCCAGGACCAGCGCCAACCCGAAAATAATTAATCCTGTAGTCAGTTTCATTGTGTGGCTCCTGCAAGATAGATTAACTGCGCCTGCGCTGTGGCGTGGTCGATACGCAGACGCAGCGCTTTGAGTTCGGTGTCGAGTTGCATAATGCGGGCCCGCATCAATGCATTGAATTCAGTCTCACGGCTTTGATAACCCTGCAGGGCGCTGCGGGCGTTCTCCCGGGCCATGGGTAACAACCGATCCTGATAACGGGCCAGACGATCAGCCAGATTGTTCCAGCGGGCGTGACTCACCTCCCATTGCTGCGTCAACGCTCGCTGGCGATCCCTGAGGCTGAACAGCGCGCCCTGTAACTGCTGCTTACCGGCGGCAACTTTGCGGTCCTGGTAACTGTCGGTAAACAGCGGGATATCCATCAACAGCATGGCGGAGAGAAAATCGCTGCGCCCACTGCCATCGGGATTCAATCCTTCGCGTCCACCATAGGTCACATCCAGCATCCAGGACGGTTTATACGACTGGCGTGCCAGGGAGACACCGTTTTGTTCCGCCTCTACCTCGGCGCGAGCAGCCTGAATCACCGGATGCTCATCCAGTTGGGGCGACTGCGGGCGAGGCAGTTCGGGGACCTGTTCCGGCGGGGTCATGGCGGTGGGAATCTCACCCAGGTAACGCGCCAGTCTCGCCCACGCTTCTTCCATTTGATTGCGAATATCCACCAGGCGATCATCCAGTAAACCCAGTTCGAGCTCCGCCCGGATCACGTCCTGTTGCTGTTGGCGTCCGGCGGCATACTGGGATTCGGTCACCCGCACCAGGTTGCGGTATAGATTACGGTTCGCCTGTACCACTTCCTGTGCCCGATGCCAGTAATACCACTCCAGCCAGGCCTGACGAACATCGCGTACCAGCTGTCGGCGTTGATTTTCCGATTGATGATCCTGTGCCCGGGAACGGGACAGGGTGCGTTGAGATTTGTATTTGAGCGAATCGCCCGCCGGAAACATCTGCTGGATCCCCACCTGAACCTGAGTCATCGGTTCCTGATCCCGTTTGAACGTATCGGTGGGAAAGTTCATCAGGCCCAGTTTCAGTTTGGGATCGGGCAGCGCGTTATCGGCAACCGCCTGTTCTTTCAGGGCCGCGCTTTTGGCCTCGTTAATCCGAAAGCCGGGGTCATTCTCCAGCGCCAGCCGGATCGATTCCTCGAGTGTCAACGTCGACGCCGCCAATAGCGGTCTGGCTGTCAGTGCCGCCAGTACGACACCGCACAACATAAATAGACGTAACATGTGTATACCTCATCATCTGATTCCATGCCGATGAAACACACCGGCATTACAACTGCATCAGACACCCCTGACGGGTGTCACATCATCAGATGAGGGTTCTGGGAGGTCGGAACTGGCCGACGGGGGGTAGACCGCTATGGGTCTCCTGCGCAGGCAGCAGGTCGTAGGAACTGGGTTGATCGATCGGCAGCACGGTTGTGCCGGCAAGGGCGTTGATACTCTGGGTGTGGAAACAGTCGCGACAGTTCTGGTTACAGTGACTGGCATCCTGATCGCAGCAATTCATTAGCTGCGCTTCATCAACCGTCGGACCGGCGTGTTGCATCCGGGTATGTTCGCACTCATGGTTGGCCGAGGGCACCAGCATGTCGGTCTGCGCATACACCGCCTGTACGGGCAACAGCACCATTGCCAGCAATAGCAGCCAGTTCATCCAGACTCGTGCGGTAACGCTCATCCTGCCGAGTATACCCCCCTCACAACCGAAAATGCCATGTTCACCGTCTATCTGAGACCGCCAAAACCGGCCCGGGTTCCGTCGGGCCGGGCCGGGTTGCCCCGCTGACCGGAGCAGGCTGGCGGCGCCCCCGGCCAAAATGTACTCACCATGATAATGTGATAGCGCTCACATTTTTCCCCGCCATACCGGCTCAAGGCCCCCACCCCCGGGTCGTTAATTACTGAGCCCCCCACGCAACCACATTTTTTTAACTGTGCCGTCTGCATGTACTGCATGTAGCGGTGTGCCTGGAGGTCATATGTCCGTTATTACGCATCGTTTTATCACCACCCTGTTTAGCCTGATCCTGCTTTGCGGGGCCCTGCCGGCGGTTCAGGCCGAGACCGTGCGTCTCGGCGTCCTGGCTCCGCGCGGCGAACTCAAGGCCCAGACCCGCTGGGATGAACTGGTCAATTACCTTGAACAGGAGACCGGCCATCAGATCAAACTGGTCCCCCTGCCGCCGCCCCAGGTATTCAATGCCGCGCAACAGAAGCAGGTTGATCTGGTGCTCTCCCACTCGCCCCACACTGTTCAGCTGGAAGAGAAACTCGGTGCCACGGTCATGGCTACCCTGAACAAAAAGGACGGTCCGCGCTTCGGCGGCGTTATCATTGCCAGAAAAGACAGCGGAATCAAAACCGCCGAGGATTTGCGCGGCAAGAATGTCATGTCCCTCAAGTTTCGCGCAGCCGCTGGCGCCTATATCTTCCAGACCTATCACCTCATGTCCAGGGGGATTGATCCACATAAAGATTTTGGCAATCTGCGTGAAGGCAAGAAACAAGACGATCTGGTCCTGGCGGTCAATAACGGGCTGATCGATGCGGCTTTCGTGCGTACCGGTCTGCTGGAAGCTATGGACAAAGAGGGCAAGATCGCGATTGACGATTTCCAGATTGTCGATCAGCAGATCAGCAGTGATTTTTCTCTGGCTCGCACCACGGCACTCTACCCGGAATGGTGTCTGTCGGCGCTCCCCGCTGTGGACCAGGAAACCACCAACCGGTTCAAGGGTGCGGTGATCAAGCTGGCGCCGGAACACAATGCCGCACGCAGCGCCGGAATCAGGGGGTTTGTTGAACCGGTATCACTGGATGAGATCAAACAAGCCCTGAAATTCCTGAAAATCTCACCCTACAGCGCTTGATAGCCCCACAAAGGCACAAGGAGTTCGCCATGAACCTGTCAAAACTGAAACTGTCACTCCTGAACCGGTTCGGAGTGACGGGAAAATTTATCTTCGCCATTGCGACAACCATGGCTTTGCTGTTCCTGATGGCCGGGTACCTGATTGTCAATCTCCAGGACAAAGCCATGGAGAGCGAGCTTATCGCGGCGGAAAAGGTGATCAATGAAATTTCGCAACAACAGGCCACCACCGACCGGCAGGCCATCCAGTTCAAGGCCAAACAACTGTCCCAGCTGTTAAGCGCCATTGCACCGCAACCGATGGTGGAATTCGATCTCTCCTTGCTGGGTAGCTATGCCGATATGGCCATCGCCGACCCGGATGTTTCTTATGTTGCCTTTCTCAACCAGCAGGCCAAACCGTTTGCCGTGGCCGGCGACAGGAACGAGGCTAACCAGCAGCTGGTGGTCGACGTGGAAAATGAAGGGATCAAGCTGGGAGAACTTCATCTGGGTTATAACTTCAATCGGGCACAGCAACAACTCCAGAAACGGGAAAGTTACAAAACCGAGAAATTTTCCGATATCAGTGCGGCAAAGGATGATGCACTGACGGAAATGACCTTCAAGGCAGCGGCTTTGTTTTTTATCATCGCATTAATTTCAATGTTCCTTTCCTATATCCTTATTAGTCGCCTTGTCAAACGTCCCCTTGTCCGGATTGTTGAGGCCACCGATCAGCTTGCCGATGGCAACCTGACGGCACGTGTCGATTATGCCCGGCAGGACGAACTTGGCCATCTGGCCGACAAGTTCAACACCATGGCCGATGCTTTTCAGCACATCATAAGACGTGTTTCTGAAACAGCCGGTAATCTGCGTTCTTCATCGGAGCAGATGTCGGAGATTACCAACTCCACGATCAGCCAGGTCAAAGAGCAACATCGTGAGACCGAACAGGTGGCAACCGCCATGACCGAAATGGCCACGACAGTCGAAGAGGTCGCGCGCAACACCTCCCATGCGGCGGAATCCGCCGGTCAGGCCAATGACGAGGCGAACAAGGGTAAACAGGTTGTTTACGACACCATCAAGGATATTAGTTCAGTCGCCGAGGAAGTGGAAAACACCGCGGCGGAAATCCAGCGTCTTACCGGACATGCCCAGGATATTGGCACCATAATCGATGTAATTCAGTCGATCGCCGAGCAAACCAACCTGCTGGCTCTCAATGCCGCAATCGAGGCGGCCCGTGCCGGCGAGCAGGGGCGCGGCTTTGCCGTGGTCGCCGATGAAGTCCGCACACTGGCGCAACGCACCCAGGAATCCACCCAGGAAATCGAAGAAATGATTCACCGGCTACAAACCAGTGCCAGTGATTCGGCACAACGCATGCAATCCGGCAAGGAGCGTGTTCATGCCAGTGTCGAACAGGCCCAGCTGGCGGGAACCTCCCTGGACACCATCGCCGGATCGGTCGCCACCATTACCGAAATGACCACCCAGATCGCCAGTGCCGCCGAGGAGCAAAGTGCCGTTGCCAATGACATGCATCGGCATATCACCCAGATCCGGGATCTGGCGGATATGACCGCCGGCAGTGCATCACAGACCGAGGCCGCCGGAAAAGCGTTGTTGACCGAATCGGACGAATTGAATCAGGCCGTACAACACTTCAAGGT
>NZ_JAVLAZ010000087.1:0-4827 GCF_031581315.1 Thiohalophilus sp. | reverse complement strand
GTGACCTACAGGATTGCTCAGAGTATAAAGTATGCGTGGTTGGGAACAGTTGTTTAGCTTACTTCAGACTATTGCTCGGTATAAATACACCGGGGCAAAGCCCCGGTGTTTATCTTTTAAAGATCCTTGATAATGGTAAAGGCACCGCGGATATCGCCCTGCTTGAAGCCGGTGGCCTTGTCTTCCGGGTAGAGCTTTTCCAGCTTCGCGGACACCGCCGGATCAATATCAGTGCCATGACATTTCAGGCACAGTTTGCCGGTGGGGATCGCTTTCATATAGCGAAAACGCTGTTGCCCGTCGGTCTCAACAATCTCGTGTTTTTCCATCTGCTTCGGGTGTTCGCCCTGCGCTTTGCGCTGTTCGAACTCCCTGAGCACGGCCTCTTCCCACTGGTCCGGGGCATTACCGGCATTGCGAGGCTTAAGACTGGTCCGGCCGATCTGCAACCCCTGTTTCTTTGAGACATCGCGGGCAATCGCCGGCGCTTTTTCACTGCACACCTCGATGGCGTTGACCGGTCCGCCGGCTTTCATCCCGGCTTGCAGTTCACCTTTGAGCTGGCCGAAAAATTGCTGGACCGCCTCACGGCTTTGTTCGACATGTTCGGTTTTCTGCCCGGCCATCACGGTTGAGGCCAACAGCGCCAGCAGAGTTGTGGAAACGATCTGTTTCATTGACTGGTTCTCCCATATTTAAAACGTAAATGATTAAACTCAGGCTTCGGTGCCCGTGCATAGCTGAAACCCCGAACGGGTCGATCATTATAGGTATTGGCAAGTAAGTCGATTATGGGCCCGGGAGGGGCGGGACTCAAGCGGATTGCAGGTGCGCCCGGGAGACCATTTTACTTGCCCGACTGAGGACAAACTCCTTGAAGGCCTGGGCCACCGGTGAGAGGCGCTTGCCCTGGCGGTGGACCACATACCAGTGGCGCAGGATTGGAAAATCGGCCATATCCAGCACCACCAGCCGACCGGTTTCCAGCTCCAGCTCCAGGGTATGAATGGAGACGATCCCCAGACCCAGTCCCGCCTCCACCGCCTGCTTGATCGCCTCGTTACTGGTCATCTGCATGCCGGTTTTCAGGCGCACCCCGTGCCCGGAAAAAAAGCGCTCCATGGCGATGAAAGTGCCGGAACCGGGCTCGCGCACCACGAACGGTTCTTCTTCCAGCCGCTTGAGCGGAATGCCGGCTTCGGCGGCCAGGGGATGCTCGGGCGGGGCAATGACCACCAGGGGGTTCTCCATGAATGCCTCGGTCTCCAGCCCCCGATCCTCCGGCGGCTTGCCCATGATCACCAGATCCTTATCGTTCTGCTCCAGCTGGCGCAACAGCGTGGCCCGGTTGGTCACATCCAGGCTGAAGCTCACCTCGGCATAGTGATCGATGAAACTGGCCAGCAGACGCGTGGCAAAATAGTTGGCCGTACTGGCGACGGAAATATCCAGATGGCCGCGCCGCACCCCCTTGAGCTGCTCGATCACCTCCTCCGCCTCGTTCAGCTGCCGGGAGATGGACCGGCAATAGTGATACATCTCCCGCCCGGCCTCGGTCAGGTAGGTCTGCTTGCCCATCTGCTCGAACAGTGGCAAGCCTACCGATTCTTCCAACTGCTTGATTTGCATGGACACCGCCGGCTGGGTCAGATGCAGCTCCTGGGCCGCCTGGGTGTAATTCAGGTGCCGGGCAACCGCCTCGAAGACTTTCAGCTGACGCAGGGTGACATGCATGGAGGTCGAGTCGAATCCAGGTTAGATGAGCATAATACTTATATTATAGGAAATCGCTTGTTAATAAAGCCTTCTCCTGTCCGGATAATCGCCCGTTGAGTCGAAGATTATTGCCATTTTATTAATAAGTGTTTTTTGCCTGGTTCGGAACCGGCCCACGACCCTCAACCGGCCGATTTGCGGGTATTTTACAGAATAAGCTTTACCTTATGCTTTTAATCATTTTTATTTAGTTTACTTTATGCATGCGCTGTCTATACTTCCCCGACCAAATGGTACCTGCTGTCATCCGCTTTTTGACCATGGCCGGTCGTGAATGGCCGCAGGCGTAAACGATTATTTGTAACGACTTAGGAGGATCTGCTCATGGGTAAGACCTATAGCGCGGGCGTAAAAGACTACCGCGAGACCTATTGGGAGCCGGACTACACGATCAAAGAAACCGATCTGCTGGCTGTATTCAAAATCACCCCGCAGGAAGGGGTTCCGCGCGAAGAAGCTGCCGCCGCTGTTGCTGCCGAATCTTCCACCGGTACCTGGACCACCGTCTGGACCGACCTGCTGACCGACCTGGACCATTATAAAGGTCGCGCCTACGCCATCGAAGACGTACCAGGTGACGACACCTGTTTCTATGCCTTCATTGCCTATCCGATCGATCTGTTCGAAGAAGGCTCCGTGGTTAACGTATTCACCTCGCTGGTGGGTAACGTATTCGGCTTCAAGGCCGTGCGCGCCCTGCGTCTGGAAGACGTTCGCTTCCCGATTGCCTACGTGATGACCTGTAACGGTCCGCCGCATGGCATCCAGGTTGAACGTGACATCATGAACAAATACGGCCGTCCGCTGCTGGGCTGCACCATCAAGCCGAAGCTGGGTCTGTCCGCCAAGAACTATGGCCGTGCCTGCTACGAAGGTCTGCGCGGTGGTCTGGACTTCACCAAGGACGACGAAAACGTCAACTCTCAGCCGTTCATGCGCTGGCGTCAGCGTTTCGACTTCGTGATGGAAGCCATCCATAAAGCCGAAGCCGAAACCGGCGAACGCAAGGGCCACTATCTGAACGTGACCGCGCCGACCCCGGACGAAATGTTCAAGCGTGCCGAATATGCCAAGGAACTGGGCGCGCCGATCATCATGCACGATTACATCACCGGCGGTTTCTGCGCCAACACCGGTCTGGCACAGTGGTGTCGTGACAACGGCCTGCTGCTGCACATCCACCGTGCCATGCATGCGGTACTCGACCGTAACCCGCACCACGGTATCCACTTCCGCGTACTGACCAAGATCCTGCGTCTGTCCGGCGGTGACCACCTGCACACCGGTACCGTTGTCGGCAAGCTGGAAGGCGACCGCGCTTCCACTCTCGGCTGGATCGATATGCTGCGCGAAAGCTACGTGAAAGAAGACCGTTCACGCGGTATCTTCTTCGACCAGGATTGGGGTTCCATGCCGGGTGCACTGGCTGTTGCCTCCGGTGGTATCCACGTCTGGCACATGCCGGCACTGGTTTCCATCTTCGGCGATGACTCTGTCCTGCAGTTCGGTGGCGGTACGCTGGGTCACCCCTGGGGTAACGCAGCCGGCGCCGCAGCCAACCGTGTTGCCGTTGAAGCCTGTGTTGAAGCCCGTAACCAGGGCCGCGAAATCGAAAAAGAAGGTAAGGAAATTCTTCTCGAAGCCGCCAAGCACAGCCCGGAACTCAAGATGGCGATGGAAACCTGGAAGGAAATCAAGTTCGAATTCGACACCGTCGACAAGCTGGATGTTTCCCACAAATAACAGGGCCGAGTCACGAGGGACGAGTGACGAGGACATACCCCCTCGTTACTCGTAACTCGGCACTCGTCACTGAATTCCAGAGCGTTCATTAAAGAACGGTTAAGAATTTGAAACTGAATTTGGAGATAAAGACATGAGCGAAATGCAAGACTACAAATCGAGCCTGAGTGATTTCTCAAGCCGTAAGTTTGAAACTTTCTCTTACCTGCCGGAGCTGTCCAAGGATCAGATCCGTAAACAGGTTCAGTACATCGTCGACCAGGGCTGGAACCCGGCTATTGAACATACCGAGCCGGAAAATGCCTTTGACCATTACTGGTACATGTGGAAACTGCCCATGTTCGGTGAAACCGATGTGGACAAGATTCTGGCTGAAGCCGATGCCTGCCACAAGGCGCACCCGAAAAATCACGTGCGTCTGATCGGTTATGATAACTATGCCCAGTCCCAGGGTGCGTCAATGGTTATCTACCGCGGCGAGATCAAGAAATAAGAACAGGCAGGGTTATGTACAGGATGTACGGTACGCCGCGTTGGCCATGGACGGCCTGAAGCGGCGCACGACAGGGGGCACGATTCGCTTGCAACGACTATCGCTGGCAACAGGTAGTGCCTCTCTGTATAAAAGCCCCTGCCCGACTTGTGCGGACAGGGGCTCTTTATTTTACAACCTGAAGTATTATTACCCCGGCAATCAGAGGGCAAGAGCACCTCTGGCGCAGCAAGCATGATCGCGGTGGAGCCGCTCCTGCAATGCCGCGTTAATACTATTTCAAGACACGCAACTCGGGAGTTATGCCATGAGTAAAAACAATGTCGAGCAATACAAAATCACCCAGGAACCGTTCTACAAATCTGTAGAAAACGAAGTCGAACTCTATGAAGCGGCTTACAAGGCCCGCATGCCGATGATGCTCAAGGGCCCGACCGGTTGTGGTAAATCCCGTTTTGTCGAATACATGGCCTGGAAACTGCAAAGACCGCTGATCACCGTGGCCTGTAACGAGGACATGACCGCATCGGATCTGGTTGGCCGCTTCCTGCTCGACAAGGATGGCACCAAGTGGCAGGACGGCCCCCTGACGACCGCCGCCCGTATCGGTGCCATCTGCTACCTGGATGAAATTGTCGAAGCCCGCCAGGATACGACTGTCATTATCCATCCGTTGACCGATCATCGTCGCACCCTGCCGCTGGAGAAAAAAGGCGAGCTGATTGAGGCGCATGAGGATTTCCAGCTGGTTATCTCCTATAACCCCGGCTACCAGAGCCTGATGAAAGATCTGAAACAGTCCACCAAGCAGCGTT
>NZ_JAVLAZ010000086.1:0-9814 GCF_031581315.1 Thiohalophilus sp. | reverse complement strand
TGAGTGCTGAGTGCTGAGTGCTGAGTGCTGGGCAGTTACTAGCCCCTAGCAGCTAGTACCTAGCAACTGTTTTGGGAGAGGTGTCCGAGTGGTTGAAGGAGCACGCCTGGAAAGCGTGTATACGGTAACCCCGTATCGAGGGTTCGAATCCCTCCCTCTCCGCCAAATAAAAAAGGCCCCAACGGGGCCTTTTTTAGTTTCTAGGGGCTAGGTTCTAGTAACTAGGATCTATTTATGAGGCGCAGCGCAGGTGTGTCGAGCATTCCTTCCTCGACGCTGCTTCTGACGGCGTTTGACGCTTACCTCCCTACAATGACAGCCCTGGAAATGTTAATTTTCCACCCGGCAAGCGGGTCTTGAAGGCGAATCCTATGAATGAGCGGCTTCTGCATAATGTGCGCCTTGAGTGTCTCCAGGGCGATATTGCCAACCAGTCCGATATGGACGCGGTGGTGAATGCGGCCAATGCCGAGCTGCGTATCGGCGGCGGGGTGGCCGGGGCGCTGCACCGGGCGGCGGGTCCGGGACTGGAGGCCGAGTGCCGGCCGCTGGCGCCGATTCGTCCCGGGCAGGCGGTCATCACGGGGGCGCATAATCTGCCCAATCGTTACGTGATTCATTGCCTGGGGCCTATCTTCGGCGTGGATGAGCCGTCCGATGAGTTGCTGGCGGCCTGTTATCGCAACGCCCTGTCACTGGCACAGGAGCATGGCATCGCCTCGGTCGCGTTTCCGGCGATCTCCACCGGTGCCTTCGGCTACCCGCTGGAGGCGGCAACCGAAGTGGCCTTGACCACGATGAACAGTATGCTGGCGCAACTTTCCGCCGTGCGGCATATCCGCTTCGTGCTGCATGATGCGACGAGCCGGCGCCTGTACGAGCGGATGCTGGAAAGCCTGCCCGGTTGACGCCGAACAGTTAACGTCATTCACTTCTGTGGCTGACGGGATCCTGTCAGTCTTTTGAACCCGGATAATTTTTTTACCAGAACGGGTTTCTGGCCGGGAAACCGCGTACGTATTGTGAATAGAGTAAGCTGTATGATGATTCAAACCGAAGCCGACGAAAAAGCGCATCTCGAGGAGATCAAGACGAAACTGCGCCGCGCGCTGGCGGATATCGATGCCCGGGTGCAGCGTTATGCTGAGGAGATCCAGACTCAGAAGGAGTACTCCTGGGAGCATCGCGCCGAGATGGATCATGTGGAGAAGATCGCCAACCGCGAGTCCATTGCCCAGGCCATGTTCACCGGCGAGGTCGCGCTGGATAAGGAAAAACGGCTCCAGAAACTGCTCGCCTCGCCCTATTTCGGCCGGGTCGATTTTATTGAACAGGGCGAAGAACGGCCCCTGCCGGTCTATGTGGGTATCCATTCCTTTTTCGATGAAGCGCTGAAACGCAACCGGGTGTTCGACTGGCGCGCGCCCATCGCTACCTTGTTTTACGACTACGAGCTGGGATCCGGACGCTATGAGGCGCCGGAGGGCGAGGTGGCGGGCGAGATCGCGCTCAAGCGCCAGTACCGTATTCGCCACGGGGAAATGGAGTTCATGCTCGATACCTCGGTGAACATCGTCGATGACGTGTTGCAGGAGACCCTGGGCCAGGCCTCCGACGAGCGGATGAAGAATATCGTCGCGACCATCCAGCGCGAGCAGAACGCCATCATTCGCAACGAACACTCCTCGGTGCTGATCATCCAGGGGGTGGCCGGCTCGGGCAAGACCTCCATCGCGTTGCACCGCATCGCCTATCTGCTCTATCGCTTCAAGGAGTCGCTCAGCTCCGAGGATATTCTGATCATCTCGCCCAACCGGGTGTTTGCCGATTATATCTCCAACGTCCTGCCGGAGCTGGGCGAGGAGCAGGTGGGCGAGACCGAGATCGAAACCCTGGCGGCGGAGCTGCTCGATCATCAATACAAGTTTGAAACCTTCCACGATCAAAACGCCCGTCTGCTGAAAAACAACGATCCGGCCCTGCCAGAGCGGATTCGCGCCAAGGCCTCGCTCGACTTTCTCAAACAACTCGACACTTATATCGGCCATCTGGAAGCCAACCGCTTCACGCCGCGGGATCTGCGCATCAACACCCGACCGGTGCCGGCCTGGTTTCTGGAGGAGTCCTATGAAAAGCATCGCGCGGCACCGGTGGCCGAGCGCGTCAACCGCATTGCGAAGGATATCGAGAGCAAGGTGGGGATTTACTACAATCATGACATGACGCCCCGCGAGCGGGCCGAGCTCAAGGAGTCGCTGAAGGGGATGATGCAGACCACCACCTTGCGTAATGCCTACAAGGATTTTTTTACCTGGCTGGGCGAGCCACAGCTGTTCCAGCCGGCGAAGAATTCACGCCTGGAATATTCGGACGTGTTCCCGCTGATCTATTTGAAAATGCGCCTGGACGGGATTCGTAAGAACTACCGTAACGTCAAGCATCTGCTGGTGGACGAGATGCAGGACTACACCCCGGTGCAGTACGCGGTACTCTCGCGCTTGTTCCCCTGCAAGAAAACCATCCTCGGCGACGCCAACCAGTCGGTCAATCCGTTCAGCTCCACCAGTGCCGACGGGATCCGCGAGGTGTTCACCAATGCTTTCTGCGCCCGGCTCAACACCAGTTACCGTTCCACGTATGAGATCGTGAACTTCGTGCAGCGCATCGCGCCCAATGCCGAGCTGGAAGCGATCGAGCGCCACGGTGAGGAACCGCGGGTGTGGTCATTGACCAACCGCAAACAGGAACTGGCGCAAATCCGCCAGTTAATCCAGGAATTTGCCGATTCGTCGTTTCATACACTGGGGATCCTCTGCAAGACCCCGCAGCAGGCGGACCGTTTATACAAGTCCCTGCAGGATGCCATCGATCAACCCCTGCATTTGCTCAATCTGCAAAGCAGCCAGGTTGCATCGGGCGTGGTGATTACCAGTGCGGCGCTGGCCAAGGGGCTGGAATTCGATCAGGTGATCGTGCCCCAGGTGGGCGCGGACAATTACGTCACCGAGATGGACAAAAACCTGCTCTACATCGCCTGTACCCGCGCCATGCACCACCTCGATCTGACCTGCACGGGCGAACCGAGTCCCTTTGTGGCGCACGGGGTGCAGGAGTGATGGAGATCGATTCGCTGACAGCCCCGTCGATGATGGATCGCATGACCTCCCTGCATGAAACGCGGCTGGATCAGGTGTTGCGCCGGCTCAAGGGCAGCGGGGCGCGGCGGGTGTTGGATCTGGGCTGCGGTTCGGGCCATCTGTTGTATCGGCTGGCCGGGGAGCGGCAGTTCGAGGCGATCGTCGGCCTGGAAAGCTGCGGCGACTCACTGCTTCAGGCCAGAGACCTGTTAAGCGAATATCTGCACGATGCCCCTGACCGGCTACGTCTGATCAGCAGCTCCTATACCGAATCGCAGCCCGGCCTTGGCGGTTATGATGCCGCCGCCATGGTGGAGACCATCGAACATCTCAAACCCGGTGCGTTGTCGGCGGCGGAGCGTGTCGTGTTCGCCCAGATGCGTCCGCGCGTGGTGTACATCACCACGCCCAATCGCGAATATAACCCACTGTACGGGTTGTCCCCGGGCCAGTTCCGCGAGCCGGATCATGAATTCGAATGGGACCGTGCCCGCTTTCGCCTCTGGTCGCAGGGCGTCGCCCGGCGTAACGGCTACCGGGTGGTGATGGGCGGGATCGGCGATCACGATTCCGAGTTCGGTCAACCGACCCAGACCGCGTTTTTTACCCGGCAGGAATAACGGTTGCCCATCACTTTTTATCTTTACTCATCTTTATCTTTACCCCGCTTTATCTTTAACCATTAAGGAGTCTTTCCCGTGCTGGATGATCTCAAACACCGTTTTTCCCATCCCGATGTGCGCTTCTATCAAAACGATCAGTTAATCATGATTGAACTGAACAACCGCCACGGCTCGGCCACTCTGACTACCCATGGCGGCACGCTGCTTGGTTACCAGCCCGCCGGAAGGGAGGAGGTGATCTGGTTGAGCGAGACGGCCATCTATGACGGCAGCAAGCCGGTGCGTGGCGGCGTGCCGATCTGCTGGCCCTGGTTTGGTCCGTACGATCCCGACACGATGGGCGCGGATCCGAGTGATGCGGCCAAAAAAGGTCACGGCATCGCCCGTTATGAACTCTGGGAGGTGGCATCGGTACGCAGCGTGGATGACGACGCCACCGAAGTCGTATTGCAGCTTGAACCCAATGATTCGATTCGCCAGGCCTGGCCGTGGCCGTTTGTGTTGAAACTGGTGGTAACACTCGGCGAGACACTGACTCTGGAGCTGGTCGGCGAGAACCGCAGCGATCGCGACTGGGTGGTCTCCGAAGCGTTTCACACCTATTTTCGGGTCGCCAACGCAGACGGATTGACGATCGACGGCATGGACAACCTCACGTATATCGACAAACTGCGTGACGATCAGCGTTTTACCCAGACGGGGCCGTTGCAGGTGAACATGCCGATGGACTGCGTGTTTGTCGACCATCCGGATACGGTGGTCCTCGAGGACAGCGGCAACCAGCGCCGGATCGTGATGCAGAAGACTCACAGCGCCAGCACGGTCGTCTGGAACCCGGGCCCCGAAGGTGCCAAAGCCTTTGCCGACATGCCCGACGATCAGTATGCGCACATGCTCTGCGTCGAGGCGGCCAATGCGCTGGATAACGCCTATACGCTCAAGGCAGGGGAATCGCACCGCATGACGATGACCATCGCCGTGCGTTAGATCGACCTTCCGGTTTTCGATTACGTTGAATTCGCGAAGTGCCCCGCGCTATCGGATTTGCCGATCGGTGTACAGCGCCACAGCGGCCAGCACGGTGGCAATCAGGATCGCGGTGCCGATCCCGCCCGCCAGTACGTCGGTGTTCAGGCCCCGATCCAGCAGGCCGCCGAGCAGCGGCGGGCCGATCGCTGTCGAGAGGATCATGATCGCCTGCAGCAGGGCCCGAATCGCCCCCAGATGGGCCAGGCCGTAACGTTCGGCCAGCAGCGGGGTGAGGGCGCTGGAATTGAATCCCAGCCCCAGGCCCAGCAGCGCCGGCCACAGCAACGCTGCCCAGGTGGCGTCGAATCCGGCCAGCACCGCCATGGCGGCGATCAACGGCAACAGCGAGGGCACGAACAGCCGCGTGGCGGTGAGGCGATCCACCAGCGGCCCGGCCCCCAGCAGCCCGACCACATGTCCGACCGCGAACAGCGCCAGCCCCGAGGCGACCAGTTCGGTCGTCCAGCCCTTGGCCTCGGCCAGCGGGATCTGGTGAAAAAAGGCGATGGTGACGGTAAACGGTGCGGCCACGGCGGCCGGTACCAGCAACAAGAAGCGCCAGTCACGCACCACCTCATGGCGAGACCAGTCACGTGAATAGTGTTGTTCCCGGGTCTCGGCGGGCAGCTCGCCGCCGTGGGCGCCTTTTAGCAACCAGAGCAACAGGGGTAAGAACAGCACCAGCACCACGACACTGCCCAGCAGCCAGAGCTCGCGCCAGTGCAGATACGCCAGTGCGGCCACCGCCGTGGCCGGGAACACCGCCTCGGCCAGCGGCAGGCCCATGGCGGCAATCGAGACCGCCTTGCCCCGTCCGCCGTGAAAGCGTTGTGCCATGGTGGTCAGGGCGATGTGGGTCATCAGCCCCTGGCCGCCCAGGCGCAACAGGAACAGGGCAAGTAACAACGCCACAAGACCGTTGCTGGCGCCCAGCAGCAGACAGCCGGTGATCAGCAACAACGCCGCGCCGCTCAAAAACAGGCGCAGATCGCTGCGATCGTAGAGCTTGCCCAGCCAGGTCAGCAGCAGGGCGCTGGCCAGGGTCGCGCCGCCATATACCAGCCCCAGTTCGCCGTGGCCGAGATTGAAACTGTCGCGCAGCTGGGGATTGAACAGGCCGATATAAAAGGTCTGGCCGAAACCGGAGAGCATGGCGGTCAGCAGACCGAAGGCGAGCAGGCGCCGGTGGGCCCATAAAAAGGCGAGGTAGTCGCGCGGCAGGAGGCGTTTTGGCATGGCGCGCAGTCTATAGTCCTGTTTTGCATTTCGCTACCGTTCGGGCGGGGCGAAAATGATATACTTGTACTCGTGAAACACAGCCCTGAACGCCCCGCCAATCCGATTGCCTGCCCGTTATGCCGCCATCCCGCCGACTTCTTTTGCGCGGATCGGCGCCGGCGCTTTTATCACTGTCCACTGTGTGAGCTGATCAGCGCCGATCCGGCGGCGCACCTGCCGGTTGTGGAAGAGAAGGCGGTCTATGATCGACACGACAACGATCCGGCCGATTCCCGCTATCGGGCGTTTCTGGCGCAACTGTCCGAACCGTTGTTGGCGCGGCTGAGTCCCGGCATGGAAGGGCTCGATTACGGCTGCGGCCCCGGGCCGACCCTGAGCGGCATGCTGCGCCAGGCGGGGATGGTGATGCACGATTACGATCCCCTGTATGTGCCGGATGAAACCTTGCTGGCGCGGGAGTACGATTTTGTCACCTGTACCGAGGTGGCGGAGCATTTTTGCGATCCGGGCACGGCCTGGCCGCAGCTGGCGGCGCGGGTGCGCCCCGGCGGTTGGCTGGGGGTGATGACATCGCTGGTCCTGGATCCGGACCCGCAAGCCTTTCGTCGTTGGGGCTACAAGGGCGATCCGACTCACGTCAGTTTTTATCGTCCGGCGACCTTCGATTGGCTTGGGCAGACCCTGGGTTTTAGCGTGGAACAGATTAGCGGACGGGTCGTTCTGATGCACAAAGCCCGACAGTGATGTGCTACCATCGCGATTCGGATGTATGAAAACCCAGAGGGCCCCGGCCCTTTTTGTTTTTGGGCGCATCGGCCAGTTCAATGGCAGCTTGTGCCGGTCCCCCCGCGACGATAAACCGTGAACCCGGTCAGGCCTGGAAGGGAGCAGCCGTAGCGGTGGATTCGGGCGCCGGGGTGTGGCTGGTACGAGCTGTCACCCTATTTCAGTGACGAGGGGCGAGGTACGAGTGACGAGGAAAAGCGCAGCGTACCTCGGCCCTGTTCATGTCGTAGCGCCTGCGGCGCGGTATACCGTGCGACAGGCAAGACCAATCGCGGCGCAGCCGCTCGCGATCCATCAGGCAAGCCTTTGATCTTCCTCGTCACTCGTCCCTCGTCCCTCGGCCCTGTTTTCCAATTGATGCACCGCCTCCCGCGGACAGGTAGAATGGCCTTTCCATGAAACTTCGGATGGGTTCGGAAAAAGCATGAGTTACCAGGTTCTGGCGCGTAAATGGCGGCCGCGTACGTTTGATACGCTGGTGGGGCAGGAGCATGTCTCCCGCGCGCTGATCAATGCGCTGGATAACGACCGGGTGCATCATGCCTTTCTGTTTACCGGTACCCGCGGGGTGGGTAAGACCACCATTGCCCGGATTTTCGCCAAGTCGCTCAATTGTGAGCAGGGTGTCAGCTCGCAGCCCTGCGGCGTCTGCAGTGCCTGCACCGAGATCGATGAAAACCGGTTTGTGGATCTGCTGGAGGTAGATGCCGCCTCGCGCACCAAGGTCGAGGATACCCGCGATCTGCTCGACAACGTCCAGTACGCGCCGACCCGCGGCCGTTACAAGGTGTACCTGATCGACGAGGTACACATGCTCTCCGGGCACAGTTTTAACGCGTTGCTCAAGACCCTGGAAGAGCCACCGCCGCACGTGAAATTTCTGCTTGCTACGACCGATCCGCAAAAACTGCCGGTCACCATTTTATCCCGCTGCCTGCAGTTCAATCTGCGTCGCCTGCCGGCGGAGTTGATCGTCCAGCATCTGGAAAACGTCCTGCAGCAGGAGGGGATTGAATTCGAGGTGCCCGCTCTGCAGCAGCTGGCCCGTTCCGCTGACGGCAGTATGCGCGATGCACTGAGTCTGCTGGACCAGGCCATCGCCTACGGCGGCGGGGCGGTGCGCGAGGTGGAAGTGCGCGCCATGCTCGGCAAGCTGGATCAACAACCGGTGCTCGCATTACTCGATGCCCTGGCTGATGGCGATGGCCAGCAGGTGCTGGAAATTGTTCAGCAGGCCATCGATATCATCCCCGATTACAGCGAGGTGCTGGCAGAACTGATCAGCCTGTTGCATTCGCTGGCGCTCTTGCAGCAGATTCCCGAGGCGTACCATGAGGGCATGGGCGATCAACCGGCGCTACAGGCGCTGGCGCAGAAATTGAGCCCGGAGGATGTCCAGCTCTATTACCAGATTGCCCTCACAGGTCGGCGCGATCTGCCGCTGGCGCCGGACCCGCGCAGCGGTCTGGAAATGGCGCTGCTGCGCATGCTGGCATTTCGGCCGGTCGAGGCAGGCGAGGGCGGAGGCCCTGTCGCGGCAAAAAAGCCGTCGGCGGACGTGCCGCGTCCGCCACCCGCGAAACCGGCACAGGCGGATAATTCACCGGCACCGGTTAAGCCGGCGCCGGCCGAACAGGACTGGTCGACGATTGTGGGGAGTTTGCCGCTCGGTGGCGCGGTCAAACAGCTGGCCGCCCATTCCGTTTTACTGGCCCGGGAGGGCAACAGCCTCAAGCTGGCACTGGATCAGACCGGCGCCCCGTTGTATACCAAAGAGCGCCAGGCCAGCTTGCAGCAACAACTGAGCGAGTATTTTGGCCAACCGATCAAACTGAGTATCGAGGTGGGCCAGGTGGAAGGCGAAACCCCGGCGCGTCGTGAAGCCCGGGAGCGTGATGAGCGGCAAAGTGCTGCCGTGGAGGCGATTGAAAACGACGCCAATGTAAAAAATCTGATGGAAACGTTTGACGCCCGGATCAACACCGGGAGCGTGGAACCGATCGACTAAACCGATAGCAATACGTTGAGGTAAAACTATGAAAGGCGGAATAGGCAATCTGATGAAACAGGCCCAGCAGATGCAGGCCAACATGCAAAAAGCCCAGGAAGAGATGGCTAAACTGGAAGTTACCGGCCAGTCCGGCGGTGGTCTGGTTCAGGTCACCATGACCTGCAAGCATGATGTTAAACGCGTACAAATCGATGACAGTCTGGTGGGCGATGACAAGGAAATGCTCGAAGACCTGGTAGCTGCGGCTATCAACGACGCCGTGCGCCATGTGGAAAAAACCGTGGAAGAAAAATTCTCCGGCATGACCGACGGGATGAACCTGCCCGAGGGCTTCAAACTGCCGTTCTGACAGCGAGACAGATAATGCAGTCCGCAAATGAACGCGAATTGACGCAAAAAAGTTCGAGTGTCAGATGAAAAAACTGCGTATTCGTATTTATTTGCGTTTATTCGCGGACAAAAGTATTTGTTCTTGCTGACAGTTGAATGAGTTATTCGAGTACAGGCCCTCATGTCCTACAGTCCCCTGATTAATCAGTTAGTCGAGGCGTTGCGCTGTTTGCCCGGTGTGGGGCCGAAGTCTGCCCAGCGCATGGCGTTTTATCTGCTGGATCGGGATCGCGAGGGCGCAAGCCATTTGGCCGAGACACTGCAGGAGGCCATCGAGAAGGTCGGCCATTGTGAGCAGTGCCGTAATCTGAGCGAGTCGCCGATCTGTCAGTTGTGCGCCAGTGACAGCCGGGATCGCAGTCTGTTATGTATTGTCGAAACCCCGGCTGATGTGCAGGCGATTATGCAGGCCACTGAATACAAGGGTCTGTTCTTTGTTCTGATGGGCCATTTGTCGCCGCTGGACGGGATCGGTCCACTGGATATCGGCCTGGACAAGCTCGGGGAGCGCCTCGACGGCGGTGAAGTCACTGAAGTGATTCTGGCCACCAATGCCACGGTCGAAGGAGAAGCCACCGCTCATTATATTGCCGAGATGA
>NZ_JAVLAZ010000175.1:0-2005 GCF_031581315.1 Thiohalophilus sp. | reverse complement strand
AACGTGGTGGCGGATATGCCCAATGCGCCGTTGCCGCCGCTGGGGCCGGACGGCCAGCCCATTGGCCCTGACGCGCTGAGCGCGATTTTCCCCATGTCGCTGATCGAACAGGAGGTGAGCGACCAGCGCTGGATCCCGATTCCCGAGGCGGTGCGCGAGGTGTATCAGCTGTGGCGGCCCTCGCCGCTGTATCGCGCCCACCAGCTGGAGGCGGCGCTGGGGACGCCGGCGAAGATTTACTACAAGTACGAGGGTGTCAGCCCGGCCGGTTCGCACAAGCCCAATACCGCCGTGGCCCAGGCCTATTACAACCGCGAGGCGGGCATTCGCCGCCTGGCCACCGAGACCGGTGCCGGCCAGTGGGGCTCGTCGCTGGCGCTGGTGGGCCAGAAGTTCGGCATCGAGGTGCGGGTCTACATGGTGAAGGTCAGCTACGAACAGAAACCGTTTCGCCGCTCGATGATGCAGACCTGGGGCGCCGAGGTGTTGCCCAGCCCCACTGACCAGACCGAGTCGGGGCGCCAGATCCTGGCCCAGGATCCGGACTCGCCCGGCTCGCTGGGCATCGCCATCTCCGAGGCGGTGGAAGAGGCGGCCTCGCGGGATGACACCAACTACGCACTGGGCTCGGTGCTTAACCACGTGCTGTTGCACCAGACCGTGATCGGCCTGGAAGCCAAGAAACAGTTCGAGAAGGCCGGTGACTATCCGGATATGGTGTTCGCGCCCTGTGGCGGGGGTTCCAACTTCGGCGGCGCGGCATTCCCGTTTTTCGCCGACAAGGCGGCCGGCAAGGCCGTGCGGCTGGTGGCGGTGGAGCCGGCCTCCTGCCCGACCCTGACCCGCGGCCACTATGCCTACGACTTCGGCGACTCCATCGGCCACACGCCGCTGATGAAGATGTACACCCTGGGCCACGACTTCGTGCCGCCGGGCATCCACGCCGGCGGGCTGCGCTATCACGGCGACTCGGCGCTGGTCTCGCAACTCTATAATGAAGGGCTGATCGAGGCGGTGGCGGTGCCGCAGCTGGCGACCTTCGAGGCCGGGGTCCAGTTCGCCCGCGCCGAGGGGATCATCCCCGCGCCCGAGTCCAATCACGCCATCCGCGCGGTGATCGACGAGGCCAATCGTTGCAAGGAGAGCGGCGAAGCCAAGACCCTGTTCTTCAACCTCTCCGGTCACGGTCATTTCGACATGGGCTCCTACGACAAGTACTTCAGCGGCGAGCTGGAGGACTTCGAGTACCCGGCCGAGGCCATCGACGCGGCGTTGCACCACCTGCCGAAAGTCGGCTGAGCGTCGAGCCCGGTTGACAGCGGAACGATAACGGCCTGTTTTACAGGCCGTTTTTCGTTGGGAGGGGATGCCGGGTTTGGCTGGCATTCGCGTCCGGGATGATCTAATCTTACGTTAACGTTAGATTTAACCGACGCAAAGGAGACAAGACCATGCAACTGGCCGATATCATGATCCATGTGAACGAAACCCTGCCCGCCGCCGAACGGGGCTCGCTGGAAGATCAGCTGCGCGAGGTCGAGGGGGTGATTGCGCCGCGCTTCAGCGAGGACAAACCGCATCTGCTGCTGGTCAGCTATGATGCCGAGGTGGCCGATACCGCCCGCCTGCTCGGGCAGGTCGAGGCCGGCGGTTATACCGCGCAACTGGTCGGGATGTAACCCAACAGCCCGGATCGGACGATGGACGAGAGCTATAAAATCGGGGAACTGGCCCGTCAGCTGGGCACCACGGTGCGTACGATTCGTTATTACGAAGAGGCGGGTCTGTTAACCCCGCTGCGTAGCGCCGGCGGGACCCGGTTGTATAACGCGCTGCATCTGGCCCGTCTGCAGGCGATCCTCGAACTGGCCGAGCAGGGCTTCAGCCTGGACGCGATCCGGGATCTGGCGCAAACCCGCGAACAGTGCCGCACGGGCGATGAGGGCAGTCAACGCGTGCCGGAGCGTCTGGGTGAAGTGATTGCTCACATCAATCACCAGCTCGA
>NZ_JAVLAZ010000085.1:8145-10066 GCF_031581315.1 Thiohalophilus sp. | reverse complement strand
CGCGCCGCTGGATCGATCCAATGTCGATACCGACGCGATCATTCCCAAGCAGTTTCTCAAGTCGATCAAGCGTACCGGTTTCGGACCGAATCTGTTCGACGAGTGGCGTTATCTGGATCACGGCGAACCGGGCAAGGACAACAGTAACCGGCCGATCAATCCGGATTTCGTGCTCAACCAGCCACGTTACCAGGGTGCGCAAATTTTGCTGGCGCGGGAGAACTTCGGTTGCGGCTCCAGTCGCGAGCATGCGCCCTGGGCGTTGCTCGACTACGGCTTTCGGGTGATTATCGCGCCCAGCTATGCCGACATCTTCTATAACAACTGTTTCAAAAACGGCATCCTGCCCATCGTGCTGGACAGTGAGACCGTGGATAAGTTGTTCAAAGCTGTCGAAGCGCAGGAAGGCTATCAATTGACGGTCGATCTCGAACAGCAGCAGATTCGCACGCCGGATGGTGACGTGATTCCCTTCGAGATCGACGCCTATCGCAAACAGCGCCTGCTCGAAGGCCTGGACGACATCGGCCTGACCCTGCAGCACGCCGACGAGATCCGTGCCTACGAGGAACAGCAACGTCAACAAAGACCCTGGTTGTTCAGTCAGTAAGCATGGTCTCTGGGAAGCAACGCGGAGTTCGCGGAGGCGCGGAGCCGCGGAGGAAAACAAATTAATTATTTCTCCGCAGCTCCGCGTTAAATAGAGGTAATTGAAAGAAGAACAACAGCGTCGTCAGTAACGCCCCTGGCTGTTCCGTTAATGAGCTGACGCTCTGGAAATCAATACGGAGTTCGAGGAGGCGCGGAGTCGCAGAGGAAAACAAATTAATGATTTCTCCGCGTCTCTGCGACTCCGCGTCCTCCGCGTTAAATAAACTGAAATGGAAAAGAGAATAACCCTATGACGAAAAAGATTCTGGTACTGCCCGGCGATGGTATTGGTCAGGAGATCGTGGCCGAGGCGGTGAAGGTATTGGATGTTCTGCGCCAGGACGGCCTGGATATCGAACTGGACGAGGCGCTGGTCGGGGGGACGGCCTATGACGAGCATGGCACGCCGTTGCCCGACGAAACCCTGAATCTCGCCAAGGAGGCCGATGCGATTTTGCTCGGCGCGGTTGGCGGTTATAAATGGGAGTCGCTGGAGATCGCGGTCCGCCCGGAGAAGGGCCTGCTGGGGCTGCGTTCGGAACTGGAACTGTTTGCCAATCTGCGCCCCGCAATTCTCTATCCGCAACTGGCCGATGCCTCGACATTGAAGCCGGAAGTGGTCTCCGGGCTGGATATCATGATCGTGCGCGAGCTGACCGGCGGCATTTACTTTGGCCAGCCGCGCGGCATTCGTACCCGCGAGGACGGCCAGCGCGAAGGCTACAACACGCTGGTTTACAGCGAGTCGGAGATCGAACGGATCGCCCGGGTGGCGTTCGATATCGCCCGCAAGCGCAATCACAAGGTCTGCTCGGTGGACAAGGCCAACGTGCTCGAATGCACCGAGTTGTGGCGCGAAGTGACCACCACGGTCGGCAAGGAGTATGACGACGTGGAACTGAGCCACATGTACGTGGATAACGCCGCCATGCAACTGGTTCGTGAGCCCAAGCAGTTCGACGTGATGGTTACCACCAACATGTTCGGGGATATTCTCTCCGATGCGGCGGCCATGCTGACCGGTTCCATCGGCATGCTGCCCTCGGCCTCGCTGGATGCCCACGGCAAGGGGATGTACGAACCGATCCACGGCTCGGCCCCGGACATTGCCGGGCAGAACGTGGCCAATCCGCTGGCGACCATCCTCTCCGTGGCCATGATGCTGCGCTATTCCCTGGATGAGCCAGATATGGCCGAGCGGATCGAAACAGGAGTGAATGCGGTGCTGGATCAGGGACTGCGTACCGCCGACATCTTCCAGGAAGGCACA
>NZ_JAVLAZ010000085.1:0-8045 GCF_031581315.1 Thiohalophilus sp. | reverse complement strand
TAGGTTGGCGCGGTATGGTGGGGTCGGTCCTCATGCAACGTATGCGTGAGGAGCAGGATTTCGATCATATCGATCCGGTGTTTTTCTCCACCTCGCAGACTGGTCAGCCGGGTCCGGATGTCGGCAAGGATGTCCCGCCGTTGAAAGACGCCAATGACATCGATGAGCTGAAGGCCATGGATGTCATCATCTCCTGTCAGGGCGGCGACTATACCGAGAAGGTCTATCCCGAACTGCGCAAGGCGGGCTGGGACGGTTACTGGATCGACGCGGCCTCCACCTTGCGTATGAAGGACGACAGCATCATCGTACTGGATCCGGTCAACAAAGGCGTCATCGAGGCCGGACTGGACAAGGGCATCAAGACCTATGTGGGCGGCAACTGTACCGTCAGCCTGATGCTGATGGCCGCCGGCGGCCTGTTCGACCAGGATCTGGTCGAATGGATCTCGCCCATGACCTATCAGGCCGCCTCCGGCTCCGGCGCGCAACACATGCGCGAGCTGATCCGCCAGATGGGCGCGATTAACGACTCGGTCAAGGAACTCAATGCCGATCCCGCCACGGCAATCCTGGACATCGATCGTCAGGTGGCCGACTTCATTCGCAGCAAGGACTACCCGGTCGACCAGTGGGGCGTGCCGCTGGCCGGCAGCCTGATCCCGTGGATTGACAAGCCGCTCGACAGCGGCCAGACCAAGGAAGAGTGGAAGGCACAAGTCGAATCCAACAAAATCCTCGGGCGCAGTGACAAGCCGATCCCGATCGACGGCATCTGTGTACGCATCGGCGCCATGCGCTGTCACAGCCAGGCGCTGACCATCAAACTGAATAAAGACGTTCCGCTGGATGAAATCAGCGACATCCTGGGCCGGGCCAATGACTGGGTGAAAGTGATTCCCAACGACAAAGACGTCAGCATGCAGGAGCTCAGCCCCGCCAGCGTCACCGGCAAGATGCACGTGCCGGTCGGACGCCTGCGCAAGCTGAGCATGGGCAACGACTACCTGTCCGCCTTCACCGTCGGCGACCAGCTGCTGTGGGGCGCCGCCGAACCCCTGCGCCGCATGCTGCGCATCCTGCTCGACCACTGATGCTGCTCTCTTTTCAAGGCTCTGAAGATAAACGCAGAGGACGCGGAGGCGCAGAGTCGCGGAGAAAAATAAATAATAATCTCTGCGCCTCGGCGAACTCTGCGTTTTTGATCAGGGTGTATATCAAATATGACGAACGAGAAGTCAGGCCATGAGGTTGTTACCAGGTGAGTAAGCAAGTGGATATCGCGATTGTCGGGGTCACCGGCGCGGTGGGCGAGGTGATGCTGGAGATTCTCGAGCAACGGGACTTTCCGGTCGGGACGATCTACCCATTGGCCAGTGCCCGTTCTGCCGGCAAGCGGGTGGAATTTCGCGGCAAGTCGCTGGTGGTCAAGGATCTGGCGGATTTCGACTTTTCCCAAGTGCAACTGGCGCTGTTTTGTGCCGGCGAGGCGGTGGCGGCTGACTATGCGCCCCGTGCGACGGCGGCCGGTTGTGTGGTGATCGACAACAGCGCACAGTTTCGTACCGATGAGTCGGTGCCGCTGGTGATACCGGAAGTCAATCCGCAGGCCATGGCCGGTTACACGGCGCACAATCTTATTGCCAGCCCCGATGCCCTGACGACTCAGTTATGGATGGCGCTCAAGCCGCTTTACGATACGGTCGGTATTACGCGGCTCAATGTGGCGACCTACCAGGCGGTCTCCGGCAGTGGCAAAGCCGGGGTCAAGGAATTGGCCGGGCAGACCGCTAACCTGTTGAATGCCCGACCGCTCGAGCATCAGATCTATGATCGGCAGATTGCCTTCAATGCCCTGGCGCAGGTCGAGTCGCTGGAAGATAACGGTTATACCCGGGCCGAGATGAACCTGGTGCGGGAAAGTCGCAAAATTCTGGGCGATGAAAACCTGCCGATTAATCCGACCGCGGTCAGGATTCCGGTATTTTATGGCCATGGTATGGCCGTGCATCTGGAGACCCGGGATAAACTCGGTGCCGGTCAGGCGCGGGCCTTGCTGCAGCAAACGCCGGGCATCACGGTCATGGACGCCTTGCGGGATGACGGTTATCCGAGTCCGGTGACCGATGCGGCCAATGAAAATGCCGTGCTGGTCGGCCGGATTCGTGAGGATATCTCTCATCCGCAGGGACTGGATCTGTGGATCGTGAGCGATAATGTACGCAAAGGGGCGGCATTAAATAGTGTTCAAATGGCAGAAATTTTGGTAAAAGACTATTTATAAGCTATAGTTACTGCATACTCATAAAGAATCTTCCAAAAAACCGGAATAAGTTGTTGATATACAAGAATAAAAAGGTTGCCGCCAGTTTGAGGGGAGCGGGAGCATGACAGACTGGAGAATTTCTATGTTGCGAAAGCTGCTTGTGGGCCTGGCTTCGGCGTGCCTGATCCTGGTGCCGTTGACCGCTCAGGCGTTGGGGTTTGGCAATATCAAGCTCAATTCGGCACTCAATGAACCACTCGATGCCCGAATCGAACTGATCTCACCGACCAGTTCTGATCTCGATTCCCTGACCGTCAAACTGGCTCCCGAAGGCGCCTTCACCCGCGCCGGTATCGATCGTCCCCATTTCCTCAGCGGCCTGAAATTTGAAGTCGTCGAAGAGGGCGGTGATAGCTATATCAAGGTTAACTCCCGCGATTCGATTCGTGAACCGTTTGTCAATTTCCTGCTGGAATTCAGCTGGGACAACGGGCGGATGCTGCGCGAATACACCATGCTGCTGGACCCGCCCGGCCGCGTCACCCGCGAGCCGGCACCGGCCATGGCCGAGACCCCGGTGACCGAGGAACCGGCTGACACCATCGAGCGTTACGAGCCGCAACCCTACAGCCCCGAACCCGCCGCACCAGCCGAACCGCAGCCAGCCGAACCGGCACCGGCCGCTGCGGATGAGCCGGCCATGATGGAGGAAGAAGCGGACGAACCGGAAGTTATCGAGGTGGCGCCGGCGACAGAGGAGGCTGCAGCAGAAGATGAAGCCTGGAAAACCAGCGATGCCTTTGTTGATGATGGCTCCCTGTTCCCGCGCATCGATATCAGTGGTTATCGTAGCGATATAGAGCTGGGCGAACTCGATTATGGCGTGACCAAAGACGGTGACAATGCCTGGACCATTGCCAAAAAATTACAGAGCAATGCCGAGTCGGCCAGTATTTACCAGATCATGATGGCGTTGCTGCAAAGCAACCCCGATGCCTTTATCGAGGGCAATGTTCATCGCCTCAAAAGCGGCCAGGTGCTGCGTATCGAGGATCCTTCGCTGCTTGATGCGATGAGTCGTCAGCAGGCGGCCAACGAATATATGGCCCAGACAGAAAGCTGGAACGACTACCGTCAGGCCGTGGCCGAGCGAACCGGACGCCAGGCTGTAGTGGCCGAGGCCGGCGCCGGACAGGCACCGGCACGCGCTGAAAGCGGTGGTGAGCTGACACTCTCTTCGCCGGATGGCGAAGATTTGCAGTCCGGTGCCGGCGCCAGCGAAGAGGCCATGAGCAACGATCTCGTTGCCCTGCAGGATGAGATGCGTCAGCTGCGGGAGAATGCCTCCAGTACCCGCGAGCGCAACGTGGAACTGAATCGCCAGTTGCAGGATATGGAAGAGGAACTGGCCCGGCTGCAGCGCTCTGTTTCGATCAAGGATGACGAACTGGCTGCCCTGCAGCAGCAGCTGGCGGAACTGAATGCCGAGCCGGCGCTGCCTGAGACCCCCGCGCTGCAAGAAGAAGTCGCCGTAGAAGAAGCAGTTGAGCCGCAACCGGCGGAAGACGCGGTGGAGTCCGAACAGGCGATGCGCGACGAGGAAGCCGGGGCTCCAGCTGACGCTGAAATGGCCCCGCAACCCGAGGCGGAAGCCGAACCGGCACCGGCACAACCCCCTCAGGAGGAGCCGGTCGAACCTGAAGCGCCGGCTGCTGAGGAGGCGCCTCAGGCGACGAGTACTCCGCAATCCGACAGTGAACCCAAGGGCATGGTGGAAGAATATCTCACCATGGCCAAAGAGATCTTCAACAGCGCCGTCGGCGTGGTCGGTGGCATGATCGGCGCTTCCGGCAATTCCCTGTTGATGTACGTGGCGGCCCCGGTACTGCTGGTACTGGTCATTTTGATGTTAATCGTGATGCGTCGCCGGCGTCAGGCGGAAGGCAATTATCAGGAAAGTATTCTCTCCGGCGGACCGTCGACCGTCACCAGCAGTACTGACAGCACCGATACGGGTGAGTCTTCGTTCTTGAGTGATTTTGCCGTCAGCGGTGCCGGCGCGATTCAAACCGAGGATTCGGAAGTCGATCCGTTGACCGAAGCGGATGTCTTCATGGCCTATGGCCGTTATGAAGCGGCTGAAGAGCGCCTGCAGGAAGCCATCGAACAGGAACCGGGACGCAAGGAACTCAAACTCAAGTTACTGGAACTCTATTCCGCCACCGGCAACAGCAATGCGTTTGAAAATCTGGCCGAAGAGTTTTATGCCAGCCTCGGCGGCGAAGCCGAGTCCGATCCCCAGTGGGAAAAAGTCGTGGCCATGGGCAAGGAGCTGGCACCGAACAATCCGCTGTTTGCCGCCGGCGCGGCGGCTGCAGCGGCTGCGGCTCCGAACCTGGGTGGCGGGGATGCCTCCACGGGCCTGTCCGACAGCCAGGTGATGGATATCGGTCTGGATACCGGCGTCTTTGAAGAGAGTGATTTTGCCGGCTCCCAGCAGGGCACTGGTGGTGATTCGGAACTCGACTTCAATCTGGATTTCGGTACCGAAAGCGATACGGCACCGGCGACTTCCGAAGAGAGTGCCGGGGGCATGGATTTCAATTTCGATATGGGGAGCGAACCCGCCTCGAGCGAAGGTCAGGCAGAAGCCGGCTCGGAACTCGATTTCAATCTCGATATGGGGACGGAGGAAACGCCTGCGGGATCGAGCGAAGCCGACACTGGTGATCTGGATTTCAATCTGGGTGACGATGACACAGCCGGCGCTGGTCTCGACTTCAACCTCGGTGGGGATGAGGATACCGGTAATGAACTGGATTTCAATCTGGGCGCTGATGAAAGCGATACCAAAAATGATCTGGAATTCAATCTCGACAGCGGTACCGAAAGCCCTGATACTGAAAGTGAGCTGAGTCTGGATAGTGGCGCAGAAGCACCGTCAGCGGATACCGGCGGCCTCGATTTTAATCTGGGCGATGAGGACAATACGCTGTCCCTGGATACCGGTAGCGAAGAGCCGCAAGGGACCGACGAGGAACAGACCATGGCGATCGATGCCGGGGGACTGGACTTCGGTGGCGGTGATCAGGGCGGCATGGATCTGGACCTGGATGCTTCCGATGCGGCGGATTCGGAAATGTCGCTGGGTGGCGGTGATGAAGTCGGCACCAAACTGGATCTGGCCCGGGCGTACATCGATATGGGCGATCCTGACGGGGCCCGCAGTATCCTCGATGAAGTTCTCGATGAAGGCGATGACTCCCAGAAACAGGAAGCCCAGCAATTGTTACAACAGATTGCCTGAGTAGATGCATCCGGTTATCCGGGTCGTCAGCTTTTTACTCTTTTGTATCGCGCTGGCCCGCCCGGATCAGGAACAATTGATTCTGGCCGGGCTGCTGATCGCCGCCCTGTTATCACGCTGCTCGTTCGTTCAGTTTACCCGGGCCCTTGGCATGGTACGCCGCCTGCGCTGGCTATTGCTCTCCGTGGTGGTGATCTACGGCTGGTTTACTCCCGGATTACCCGTCTCGTTACCGCTGCCGGATTATCTGTTACCGACCCGCATTGGCCTGGAAACCGGTCTGGTGCGGGCCTTCACCCTGATACTGATTCTGCTGGCCGCCGGCCTGTTACTGGTGACCACCACGCGCTCCGAGTTGATTGCCGCGCTCTACTGGCTGCTGGCGCCACTGCGTTATCTGGGCCTGCACCCGGAGCGGCTCGCGGTGCGCCTGAGCCTGACACTGGCCTATGTCGAACAGCAGCAGCACCTCTGGCGTGCGCCACCGCCACCGCAGCAGGAGCGCTTGCAGGGCCGGATTAATCGTATTGCCCGTCATCTGGGCAGTTTGCTGCCGCGTCTGTTCGAACAGGCCACGGAACAACCCCGCCAGAGCGTCACGCTCGAGCTCCCGGCGCCGCCGGGCCTGATACAATGGGGCTGGCCGGTCGCCCTGTGCGCCGGTTTTATCATCAGCACCTTTATCGAACTGTAATTTCCGGAGACCTTGTGCGAATCGCGGCAGGCGTAGAATACGACGGCAGTGCCTTTTGTGGCTGGCAGTATCAGGATAACTCGCCGAATGTGCAGGCCATGGTGGAAAAGGCCCTGGGCAAGGTGGCCAATCATTCCGTGCGGGTCGTGTGTGCCGGGCGTACCGACACCGGTGTGCATGCCGCGGGACAGGTGATCCATTTTGATACTGACGCCGAACGCAGTGAATTCTCCTGGGTGCGCGGTGCCAACAGCAATCTGCCAGCCAGTGTGCGACTGTTATGGACCCGCGAGGTGGATGAAACTTTTCATGCCCGCTTCAAGGCGCAGCGACGTTATTACCGCTATGTGATTTTTAACCGCGCCATCCATTCGGCCTGTTTGCACAAACGGGTCAGCTGGGAATACCGACCGCTGGAACTGTTTCCCATGCAGCAGGCGGCCCGGCATTTGCTCGGCGAACACGATTTCAGTGCTTACCGGGCGGTCGCCTGTCAGGCCAAAAGCCCGATCCGCACGCTCTATCAACTCGATATCCGGCAACAGGGGCCCTTCATCATTCTGGACCTGTCGGCCAACGCCTTTTTGCATCACATGGTGCGCAATATCGCCGGTGTATTGATGCGCATTGGCGCCGGTGAAGCCGAACCCGACTGGGCCCGGCAGGTGCTGGAATTACGAGATCGTACCCTCGGTGGTGTGACCGCGCCGCCTGACGGGCTCTATTTTATGCGGGTCGATTATCCCGATGAGTTTAAACTGCCCGGGCAGGTCAGCGCTGACCTGTGCGGACCATTCGATTTTTTCAGAACCAATTGATCCAGGTCAAAGTAGCGGGGCAGGGGGGTTGGCACTCTGTACCCAGCTAACGGTGCATTCTCCATAGCTGATTTTCCCGCCGACCCCCGGCGGGATTTTTTTATCTCGGCTCTCCCGGTAATGGATGTTCAGAAAAGCTTAACCACGAAGACACCAAGACACGAAGAAATAATTTTATTCTTGCGTCCTCCGTGATCTTCAGATGCCGTATTTGGATGTTCGCAAATAAACGCGAATAGACGCTAATTAGACTCAGGCGAAGCGGAATCAATCCTGCAGGCAGTCGGGTTTCCTCATTGTTATGGAGGTGGTTGTACCCACTTCCGAATGGATTCGACGGGGTTTATTTGCGTCTATTGGCGTGTATTAGCGGATTGTTTTGTGATCATTGCCGGTATCAGCGGCAGGCATTCAGAGTCTCAAAACGATCAGAGCCTGCAGGACGTTGTCCTCGGTTTTTTTATCGCCCAGCTTGTTGTGCCAGTATTGCCATTCGATACCAACAAACAGGCGATCGGGGGTATTCCACATTGTCTGGCCGAGGTCGTAGCGAAATTGAGGCTGGAGCAGGATCCAGTCATGCACGGTCTGACCGAACTCGTTATCCCGCCCGGCAATGTATTCGCCATGACCCTCGATGCTGAAGCGATGCTTGCCCACGGTAAAGGGATAAGCCCAGTTGACATCCACCATGTAGCTGTCGTCCTCGGCCGGCGCACCGCCACCGGCTACCCCGGCACTGTCGTCAAGATAGAGGGTGAAATCGGTATTGAGAAAGGTGAAACCGGGGATGTCCCAGCTCAGGCGGATGCCCGGGAGGTATTTGCGCGCTCGTGCATCATGTGAATAATTAACCCCGGCCAGCAGGCCGATGTCGTTGATCCTGCCGTAGTCGATGTTTTTATCCGTCAGTTTTTTCAGACTGAAGTTGATATACAGTTCGCTGTAGATGTCATCATC
>NZ_JAVLAZ010000174.1:0-2012 GCF_031581315.1 Thiohalophilus sp. | reverse complement strand
GCAGAGGGTTATCGCATCGGCACTTTGTGTCTGATTGACGAGGCGCCACGACAACTCAATGAAAGGGAACTAAGCCGGTTACGCGATCTTGCCGATGCGGTGCAAAGCGAGATCGAAACGCAACATCAGCAACGTCGGGCAGATGCCCTCGGCATCCTGACGCAGATTACTTCACAGGCGGACATCGAACCCGAAAGCGCCCTGCGACAGGCTTTGACGCTGGGCTGCCAGTACCTGGATATGCCATTTGGCATCATTAGCCGGATTGAGGGCGAGGATTACTGCGTCCAGCTCCAGGTATCGCCGCCGGATACCTTGCATGACCATCAGCACTTTCCGCTGGGTGAGACCTACTGTAGCCTGGCCCTGGAACATGACACGGTATTATCCATTGCGCATATGGCGCAAAGTCAATATTCAGGGCATCCCTGTTACCAGTCTTTCGGACTGGAGAGTTACGTGGGTGTTTCCATTGTGGTGCAAGGCGAGCGCTATGGAACCCTCAATTTCTCTTCCCCGGACGAGCATGCCGCCCGGTATTTCGATCAGGCTGAAATCGAGTTTGTTGAACTACTGGGGCAGTGGGTTTCCTCCACACTGCAACGCTGGCAACTGGATCAGAACCTGAAATCTCAACAGCAACTCAGCAGGATCATTGCCGCGGCTCAGGCCCAATTCATCGAAAAAACTGATCGCCGCGAGGCTTTTGATGGGTTGCTGTCAGAAATTCTGAGCCTGACCGACAGTGAATACGGGTTCATTGGTGAGGTGCTGCACACGAGCGAGGGGGCACCCTACCTCAAGACCTATGCTATCACCAATATCGCCTGGAACCAGGAGACTCGCGACTTCTACGCGGCCAACGCACCGCAGGGCATGGAATTCTATAATCTCAAAAGCCTGTTTGGCGCGGCACTGGTCAGTGGCGAGCCGGTGATTGCCAATGACCCCTGCCATGATTCGCGCCGCGGCGGTCTGCCCGAGGGCCATCCGCCACTGAACGCCTTTCTCGGTATTCCCATCTATCACAGCGACAAACTGGTCGCCATGCTGGGTATCGCCAACCGGCCTGTTGGCTATGATTCGGAGTTGATTGATTTTCTCTCGCCGCTGAGGGTCACCATCGGTCAACTGATTGTGGCGGCACAATTGCAGCAGCGGCACCAGGAAGATCAGCTGGAATTGATGCGTTTGTCACGCGTGGCCAGCCAGACGACCAATGGCGTAATCATCACGGATATAGAGGGCCGGATTGAGTGGGTCAACGAAGGTTTTACCCGTCTCACAGGTTATACCGCAGATGAAATACATGGGCACAAACCCGGCAAACTACTACAAGGACCGGATACCGATCCAGCAACGGTAGCGCAGATACATTCTGCGCTGAGCCGCGGCGAAGGTTTCGAGGCGGACCTGGTTAATTACACCCAAAATGGCAGACCTTACTGGGTCCGTATCCAGTGCAGCCCGTTACACGATGAGACCGGTAAGCTGCAGGGATTCATGGCCATCGAGTCCGACGTGACGCAAGAACGGGATGACGCGGAGCGGGTACGTGCCAGTGAACGGCGTCTGGCCTCGGTTATCGAGGGGACCAACATTGGCACCTGGGAATGGAACGTGCAGACCGGGGAAACACTGTTCAACGAACGGTGGGCCGAGATCGTCGGTTACAGTCTTGATGAACTGGCGCCGATCAGTATCCAGACCTGGATGGACCTCGTTCATCCGGAAGACCTGCAACGATCTGGCAACTTGCTGGAACAGCATTTCGCCGGCGAGATCGAGTTCTATGATTGCATGGCCCGCATGCGTCACAAAGCGGGGCACTGGGTGTGGGTGCATGATCGTGGTCGACTGGTGAGCAGAACCGCCGAGGGAGCCCCCCTGTTAATGAGTGGCACGCATGCCGATATTACGGAACAGAAACAGGCCGAGATCGCGCTGCAAGGCAGCGAAGCGCGCCTGCGCGGCCTGTTCGAGCTGTCACCCCTTGGTATTGCCCTTAACGA
>NZ_JAVLAZ010000010.1:21736-44955 GCF_031581315.1 Thiohalophilus sp. | reverse complement strand
GTTCTAAGTTCTAAGTACGGTAGGTCAGGTTGCGCAGAGCGCTACCTGACACCCTTCTATTCGCAGGGTGTCACGCAGGCTGTCGCCAGCGTGACCTACGCCCGGGAGTGACTGGATGTCTGATGTCTGGTTTCCTCGTCACTCGTACCTCGCCCCTCGTCACTGCTCCGGGGCGCGCGTGACGTTTAATGGAAACACCGCTTCATAGCGTCGCCCCGCCGTATCCAGCTGCACCCGAACTTGCCAGTCGACCCGCCCCGTGACGCAGATGGGCAACAGCAGTTCGCCCCGCCAGATGCCGTCCCCGGCCGGTGACAATTTGAAGCGGTTGCGCCCCATGTCCATGTCGGTCATATCCAGATCCAGCGTGACCTGATCGAGTTCAGTGGCCTTCGCCAGATGCAGTTCGGTTTCGAAGCGCTGCATGTAATAGGCACCCTCGGGAAACCGCAGCGCAATGTCACCCAGCTCCGGATGGGTGGCCCGGCAGGCGGCCCGCGTCTTCTGGCAGGCGGTTTCCGTCACCTGCATCGACACGGTTTCAACCGGCGCTGCCGGGGCAGCGTCGCTATCGGTCTGATAGATGGCAACCCAGCTGTAACCGCCGACAATGGCGATCAGCACGACCAGCAGTAACAAGCCTCCTGTTTTAACCAGCGGTGACATTTACTCTTCTCCCTCAATAAACAATCGAATCCCGGCAATGCCCTGTCCGCCATACTGGCGCGCCAGGGCTATGTCTCGACGCTGCATGCCGCCCAGGGCGTACACCGGAAACCCGGCGGCCCCGGCCAGTTCCGCAAAACCGGCCCAGCCCAGCGGTATCGCATCGGGATGGGTTCGGGTCGCCTGCACCGGGGCCACAAAACCAAGATCCACGCCCAGCCGGGTCGCCTGTCTCAGCTCGGCCGGGTTATGGATCGACGCCGAGAACCAGTGATCTTCCGCCACCGGCCGGGTGGAATAACGGGACAGGGCGCTGGCGGGCAGGTGAAAGCCGTCCACCGGCAGATAGGTGAACGGCTCCGGGTCGGCATTGAGCAATACCCGGCAATCGTGAGCATGACACAGCGCCAGCGCCTTGCGCGCCAGCGCATCGACCCGATCCGCCGCCAGATCCTTGAGTCGCAACTGAACCAGCCGCACCCCCTGTTGCAGGCTCTTTTTCAACACGGACAGCCATTGTTCCTCGCTTTCGACCGGCGGGGTAATCAGGCACTCGGCAGGCAGGCGCACGGCGTTCACAATCGGCCGGTTGGCGGCGGGCATGGCATAGTCGTTCAGCTGTTCCGGCGCCACCCAGCGCACCGGCTGCCCCTCGCGCCCGTGCGCCTCGCCGGTAAAGTTCCGCACCACATGGACATCCAGCACGACCGTGCGATCGGCATAATCATGCGGGATGCGGATCAACGGCTCACTGTGACTTACCGTGATCCCAACCTCCTCAAGCAGTTCGCGGGCCAGTGCCTCTTCCACCGCCTCATCGACTTCGATCTTGCCCCCGGGAAACTCCCACAGCCCGCCCTGATCACGATTATCAGCACGCCGGGCCAGCAACACCTCGCCGACAGCGTTGTAAATCACGCCTGCAGCGACATGAATCACTTCAGACATCGTCGACATAAAAAGTCAGACCTCATTTTTCCAGGTAGGAATCAAACGCAGAGGACGCGGAGTCGCAGAGGCGCGGAGTAAAAATGGTTTCTGGCGTTAAAATTACATCATTCATTTTGTTTGGCTGAAATTTTGAGAAGCGGATCGGTTTTCAATTGAACTTCTCTGCGAGAGTTCATCTGTTGTCTTCTCGCATTGCATAACAAATTAACCACCGAGGGAGCAGTTTATTGAGCATTATCAGTGATATATCACGCAGGCTATCGCCAGCGTGACCTACAACCGCTTTTCAACTGAACTTCTCCGCGCCTCTGCGACTCCGCGCCCTCCGCGTTATATCCAGCGCCGCTAGCCAAGATGAGCTGATCGGCGGATTGCTAAGTTCTGTACTCGGCGTTGATGCGGACATAGTCGTAGGAGAAGTCACAGGTCCAGACCGTGGCCGTCGCTTCGCCGCGCTGCAGATCCACCGTGACCGTGATCTCCGGTTGCTGCATGACCCACTGGCCCTGCTCCTCGGTATAGCTGGCGGCGCGTCCGCCCGCCTCGGCCAGCAGCACGTCGTCCAGCCACAGGCGGACCCGTTCCACGTCCAGCTCCGCGACGCCGGCCCGGCCGACCGCCGCCAGCAGGCGTCCCCAGTTGGGATCGCTGGCGAAAAAGGCGGTTTTGACCAGTGGCGAGTGAGCGAGGGTATAGGCCACGGCCAGACACTCGGCCTCGTCGCGTCCGCCGTTGACTACGATATTGATCAATTTGGTCGCCCCTTCACCGTCGCGCACGATGGCCCGGGCCAGCTCGATACAGACCGCCGCCACCGCTTCACCCAGCTGGTGGGCAGCCTCGCTGTCAGCAGTCACCTGCAGACCGCTTGCACCGGTTGCCACCAGCAGGCAGGCGTCATTGGTGGAGGTGTCGCCATCGACCGTGATGCGGTTGAAGGAGCGGTCCACGGCCTGTTGCAGCAGGTTCTGCAGCAGGGGCTGGTCGACGGCCGCATCGGTGGCGATATAGGCCAGCATGGTTGCCATATCGGGGCGGATCATGCCGCTGCCCTTGGCCATGCCGGTAACGGTGATCGGGCGCCCGTCCAGCTCAAGACGGCGTGAGACGAGCTTGGGGACGGTGTCGGTAGTCAGAATGCCGTAGGCGGCGTCGTGCCAGCCCGCCTCACTGAGGGCCGCACAGGCGGCCGGCAGGCCCCCGGTAATCCGCGTCACCGGCAACGGCTCGCCGATCACGCCGGTGGAAAATGGCAATACCTCATGCGGCTGACAGCCGACCTGTTCGGCCAGTGCTGCACAGCACTGGCGGGCATCGGCCAGCCCGGCGGCGCCGGTGCCGGCGTTGGCGTTGCCGGTGTTGATCAGCAGATAGCGTGGCGCGGCCTGTTGCAGATGTTCACGCGCCACCGTCACCGGCGCGGCACAAAAGGCGTTGCGGGTGAACACGGCGGCACTCTGGCTGTGCGGGGCCAGCTCCATGACCACCAGATCGCGGCGGCCGGGCTTTTTGATACCGGCACAGGCGGTCCCCAGCCGGATACCGGGGACCGGTTCAAACGCCAGAGCCTGATCCGTGTCCGCCATACCTGGCCCGTTCAGCTCAGTTGGCCGTGGCAGTGTTTGTATTTCTTACCGGAGCCACAGGGACAGGGTTCATTACGGCCAACCTTGCGCCCCTCGCGCACGTACGGCGCTGCAGTGGCGGTTTCGTCCGACGAGGCTTCCTCCTGCCCTTCTTCCATGGCGCTGACTTCCCGGTGCTGAAACTCCATCGCCTCGGCATGCTGCTGGCGACGGCGCTGTTCTTCCAGGGCCTCCACGTCGTCCTCGCTGCGCACTTGCAGACGACTGAGCGTGGTAATCGTTTCCTGCTTGATGCGATCCAGCATTTCGGAGAACAACTGGAAGGATTCGCGTTTGTATTCCTGCTTGGGATTCTTCTGGGCATAACCGCGCAGGTGAATCCCCTGGCGCAGCTGATCCATCATCGCCAGATGTTCGCGCCACTGGCCGTCGAGCACCTGCAGCATCACCGCCTTTTCGACCTGGCGCATGACTTCGCTACCGACGCTGGCCTCCTTGGCGGCATAGGCGGCCTCGATCTCGGCCAGAATTTTCTCACGCAGGGATTCTTCGTGCAGACTGTCGTCTTCTTCCAGCCACTGGCGCACCGGCAGCTTGACGGCGAACTCGGCCTCTATCATCTCCTCGAGGCCCGGCAGATCCCACTGCTCCTCGATGCTCTGCGGCGGCACGTAGAGGCTGACCATGCTGGGAACCACGTCCCCGCGGACCGCCTTGACGGTGTCGCTGATGTCGTCGGAGGAAAGCAGCTCGTTACGCTGTTCGTAAATCACCTTGCGCTGATCGTTGGCCACATCGTCGTATTCGAGCAGTTGCTTGCGCAGATCGAAGTTGTGGCCCTCGACCTTACGCTGGGCATTTTCGATGGCGCGACTGACCCACGGATGTTCGATGGACTCGCCTTCTTTCATCCCCAGACGTTGCATCAACGACGAGACTTTTTCCGAGGCAAAGATACGCATCAGGCTGTCTTCCAGCGACAGATAAAAACGCGAGGAGCCGGGATCGCCCTGGCGTCCGGAACGGCCACGCAGCTGGTTGTCGATACGCCGGGATTCGTGGCGTTCGGTACCGATGATATGCAGACCGCCGGCGGCCACTACCTGATCGTGACGTTGTTGCCACGCCTTGTGGGCGCGCTCGCGGGCCACCTCATCACTCTCATCGATTCCGGCCAGCGCGGCATCCTCGTTGCCACCGAGGACAATGTCGGTCCCGCGACCGGCCATGTTGGTCGCAATGGTGACCGCGCCGGGACTCCCGGCCTGGGCGATGATATCCGCTTCCCGCTCATGCTGTTTGGCATTGAGAACTTCGTGGGAGACATCTTCTTTTTTCAACACCCCGGAGAGAAACTCGGACACTTCGATGGAGGTCGTACCGACCAGGACCGGCTGACCACGCTGGCGACAGTCACGGATATCATCCAGCACCGCCTGATATTTTTCCGGCTGGGTCAGGTAAACCTTGTCCACCATATCCTGGCGAATCATCGGCTTGTGGGTCGGGATGACCACCACTTCCAGACCATAGATCGTCTGGAACTCATACGCCTCGGTATCGGCGGTGCCGGTCATGCCCGACAGCTTATCGTAGAGCCGGAAAAAGTTCTGGAAGGTGATCGAAGCGACGGTCTGGTTCTCGCGCTGGATTTCCACGCCTTCCTTGGCTTCCACCGCCTGATGCAGGCCGTCGGACCAGCGCCGGCCGGGCATGGTGCGGCCGGTAAATTCATCGACGATGACGATCTCGTTGTTCTGCACGATGTAATCGACATCTTTCTGGAACAATACGTGAGCGCGCAGCGCGGCATTGACGTGATGCAGCAGGCCGATGTTGGTGGCGTCATACAGGCTCTCGCCTTCGCCCAGCAAGCCGGCCTCGGTCAGCAGCTCTTCAACGCGCTGATGCCCTTCTTCGGTCAGATAGATCTGCTTGTTCTTTTCCTCGACACTGTAATCGCCGGGGCCGTCCTCTTCTTCCTGTTTGGTCAGTCTGGGAACCAGGGCATTGATCTTGTAATAATGCTCGGAGCTGTCCTCGGAGGGGCCGGAGATAATCAACGGGGTGCGCGCTTCGTCGATCAGGATTGAATCCACCTCGTCGATGACGGCAAAGCCCAGGTTGCGCTGGAACTGCTCCTCCTTGCTGAAGGCCATGTTGTCGCGCAGATAATCAAAACCGAATTCGTTGTTGGTCCCGTAGGTAATGTCCGCCGCGTAGGCGGCTTTCTTGTCCTCGAACGGCATCCCCGAACCGATGGTGCCGACGGTCATACCAAGAAACTCGTACACCTTCCCCATCCACTCGGCATCACGCTGAGCCAGATAGTCGTTGACGGTCACCACGTGCACGCCAGTCTCCGGCAGGGCATTCAGATAGCAGGGCAGAGTCGCCATCAGGGTCTTGCCCTCGCCGGTACGCATTTCGGCAATCTTGCCCTGATGCAACACCATGCCGCCAACCAGCTGCACATCGTAATGGCGCAGGCCCAGTACCCGCTGCGCCGCCTCGCGCACTACCGCGAACGCCTCCGGCAGCAGATCGTCCAGTTTGGTGCCCTCTGCCAGGCGCTGACGAAATTCCGCGGTCTTGCTTCGCAGGGCGTCGTCGGAAAGCGCCTGGAGCTCGGATTCCAGCGCGTTGATCCGCTCGACGGTTTTACCCATCTGTTTAACCAGCCGCTCGTTGCGACTGCCGAAGACTTTCTTGAATACTGTTTTGAGCATATATTTGCCTGTGGTGAGCCTTTGATGTGAGGACTCACTTACTGATTTGATAATTCACGCCGGGGAAAACGGCTTTGCCCTGTTAAAAAGGGGTATTGTACCTGTCGTCGCTGGCTTTGTCCGCCTCCGGCACGAAAGGTTCATCGCGCGGATAAAGATAGCCGTGGCGATCAAACGCCAGGGACGGTCTGGCAATATCGTCGGCACTCAGCCGCGCCATGAGCCGCACCACCTGTTGCTGCGCGTCCCGCACCGGGCCCCGCGGACGTTGCTGAACAAAAGCATGGATCCGTCCTTGCACAAACCGGCCATTGGCGGCCAGCTGCGCCTCGAGTAATGGCGCCAGACCGTTCACGCCGCGCACGTTCATGCCAAGATACGTGGCGAAGTTGCCCAGACTGTAGGCAATCAGGCGCCCGCGATACAGCTCCATGGCGCGCGGAACATGGGGGCCGTGGCCGATCACCAGATCCGCCCCGGCTTCCACCGCGCGTCGGGCAAAGGCGACCACATCCCCGCGCCGTTCACCATAATAGCGCTCCTCGGCAAACGGCAGATGCAGGGCCGCTTCCCCCTCGGCACCACCATGGAAAGAAACCAGCACGATATCATGCTGCCGCTTGAGCCCGCTGACCAGCCCCACCATGCGGGCCGTATCCAGCATATCGTGCGAATCGATAAACGGCGCAAAGGCAATTGCCGCTATTCGCACACCATTGACTTCCCAGCGGGCGACATCGCCATGGCGACCGCTGTGCCGGATGCCGTGCTCGCGCAGGATCCGCATGCTGGCCGAGCGGCCCGCCTCGCCAAAATCGCGGGCGTGGTTATTGGCCAGACTCATAAGCGTGAAGCCGGCATCGCGCAGATGGGAGGCATAGCGGGCCGGTGAGCGAAACAGATAACAGGCGGCCGGATCGTTGCACTTTTTCACCGGCTCACCGCCATCAAGCAGAACCCCTTCGAGATTGCCGAAAGCAACGTCCGCCGCCCGCAGCACCGGGGCGGCATCGTCCAGCAGTTGTGCACCATCGCGGGGCGGCAGGCGATTACGCGGAAAATCGGTGCCCAGCATCACATCGCCGACCGCCGCAACGGTTAACACCGGGGCCGGAAACTGAACGGGGGCGTGAGAAGCAGGTTTTTCAGGAGCAACCGGTGCCGGGGCGGCGCAGGCGCCGAGCCACAGCACCGGCAGCAGGGCGAGTAACTGGGGCAGACGAACTGACATGCCGGTCAAGCGCAATAAGAGCGGAACAACGACTTATTTGCTGGCGAGAATATACTTTTTCGGATCAACCGCGCGACCGTTAACCAGCACTTCGAAATGAACATGGGGACCGGTGGAACGCCCGGAAGATCCCATCCTGGCGATCACCTGGCCTTTTTTAACCGTATCGCCAACTTCCACCAGATGCTCCTTGTTGTGGCCGTAGCGGGTGACATAACCTTTGCCGTGATTCACCTCGACCAGTCGCCCGTAACCGGAACGCTTGCCGGAATAGGTTACCACCCCGGCGGCGACCGCCACGACATCAGAGCCTTCTTTACCGGCAAAGTCGATGCCCGAATGGTGAGCACGGCGGCCACTGAAGGGATCGGTACGCATGCCGTAATAGGAGGATAACCAGCCACGAGTGATGGGTCGTCCCGCCGGGACCACTTCGGCCTGCAGGTTACGGGTCATCAGCATGTCTTCGAGGACGCCGAGCTGCTGGCTGCGGTCCTCAATCTGGGAAGAAAGCTCTTGCAGGGACTGGAGGAAATCCGGGACGTTCATGGAACTGCCCGCCATGTCATCGCTGTTGGAAAGGGGACCACCCTGGGCCGGAGGCTGCTCGAAGTTGAATTCGCCGTTATCCAGATTGGCCATCTGGGTCAGACGCTGACCGAGCGCATCCAGGCGGACGACATGCGATTGCAGGTTGCCCAAACGCAATGCCAGTGCATCCATGTTTTCCTGGGCATTACGGGTCACTTCCTCAATTTTCAATCGTTGCGCGTCGAGTTCCGATTGCAAGGCCAGGTTCAGATCGTCCGGGTTCGCTTTCATATGTGCGACGCCCAGATAATAACCCGCACCGATAAATGCGGCCGGCAACACGATAACCGTCCCCAGAACAAGGCTGATCAGGCGGTGCCGGGTCAGGGTCAGCAACCCTGAACTTCCTTTATTGCGTCTCAATACAACTATATTCATAGTGACAGCACAGCTCTTGTTATTTTAATGTGAGGTTAAAGTGAATTTTCCGATTAACAGGGCAAACCTTTCATTAACCAGTATGAATTCTCCCAGACCATTGTACAAGCTTCTGCAGGGGGAAAAGAACCAGCTTGCGGACCTCGTCACAACCACCCGCCAGCTGCGTCGCCTCAACCAGTCGCTGTTATCGGTGCTCGATCAGCCGTTGACGGATCACTGCCGGATCGCGCGTTATGACAGCGAACAACTGGTGATTCAGGTCGATTCCCCGGTCTGGGCGTCGCGTTTGCGTTATTATGTTCCCACTCTGTTACAAGAGCTTAAGCAAAATATCCCTGATTTACAAGGACTTAAATCCATAAAAATCCATGTCGCCCCGGCCACGCCGCCGCCGGTGGAAAAACCCCCGCCGCAACGCGAAATCAGCCCTGCCGCCAGCCAGGACATCCACGCCATGGCCGAGGCAATCGAGGACCCGGCCCTGCGCGCGGCCCTGCAACGTCTGGGTCGACCCCGCCGTACCGAAGATTAATCAAGCACGTTCACTGTAATGGCGACAAAGATAAGCTTTCGCTGAGAATCACGCGGGGAGTACGTTGGGCGAGTTTTTCAGGCTAACGGGATGATGTAACAAAAACGCCGGCATTCGCCGGCGTTTAAGTTCAATCACTGCCTTTTCGACGAATTTCAGGTCGCCTGTACCGGCTGGACAAAGGAGATCGGCGCCTTGGCCGGGTCTTCGAATGTCACCTCTTCCCAGGCTTCCTTGTTGGCCAGCAGGGTCCGCAACAGACGGTTATTGAGAGCGTGGCCCGATTTGTGTCCGCTGAAGGCCCCGATCAGGCTGTGACCCAGCAAATAGAGATCGCCGATGGAATCCAGAATCTTGTGTTTGACGAATTCGTCCACGTAACGCAGACCATCTTCATTCAATACCCGGTATTCATCCACTACCACGGCGTTGTCCAGGCTGCCGCCCAACGCCAGATTATTGGCACGCAGGGACTCGATCTGGCTCATGAAACCGAATGTGCGGGCCCGGCTCACTTCCTTCACGAAAGAGGTGGTGGAAAAATCGACTTCGGCGGTCTGATTCTGATCCTTGAAAACCGGGTGATCAAAATCGATGGTGAAAGCCACCTTGAACCCCTCAAACGGCTCAAATCGGACCCATTTGTCGTCCTCTTCGACGACGATCGGCTTTTTAATCCGGATGAAGCGTTTTGGCGCCTTCTGTTCCTGAATCCCGGCGGATTGCACCAGAAAGACAAACGGCCCGGCGCTGCCATCCATAATCGGGACTTCCGGGGCGTTCAGATCAATATAGGCGTTATCGATGCCCAGCCCGGCCAGTGCCGACAGCAGATGCTCGACCGTGGAGACCCGCACGCCATCCTTGATCAGGGTCGTGGAGAGAGTCGTGTCGCCGACATTTTCAGGAACTGCAGGGATTTCAACAGGTTCCGGCAGATCCACGCGCCTGAAAACAATGCCCGTATCCGCTGCGGCAGGTCGAAGGGTCAGGTAGACTTTTTCTCCGGTGTGAAGGCCCACGCCGGTTGCGCGAATGACATTTTTCAGTGTACGCTGGTTAATCACTAGCCAAATTCTCCTTTGGAATTGCAGGTCTCCCTGGATGATGCAAGTTTCGGGCCTGTTTCACTACGAACGAGTGCGTGGCGCAAGTATAGCACCGGAAGAAAACGTCCATAATAAAACAAGTTCACATCTTACAGCAACTTATACCCATCAGCGGCGGGGAATCTGAAAACTTGATACCCCGGTCACATATCTTTGCCGCCCGCTTGCGGGACCCCCGCGGGGTCCGGAATCAATCCGCCTGACGCCGCAGAAAAGCCGGAATATCCAGATACTCCATGTTCCCGTCTCCCTGACGCCCCTTGTCATCCGACGAGCCCTTGTTGCGCATCACGGTCGGACGATCCAGCTGGTTATAGTCGACTTCACCATCGTTCTTCTTGTTGACCACCAGTTTCGGTTTGTCGCCCTGTTTGAGCTCGTTGCCCAGACCGGTTGCCACGACCGTCACGCGTAACTCGCCGGACATTGCCGGATCGATCACGGTACCGACCACGACAGTCGCGTTTTCCGAGGCAAACTGCTTAACGGTGTTACCCACCTCCTCGAATTCACCAATAGACATATCCATCCCGGCGGTGACATTGACCAGAATCCCGCGCGCGCCGGCCAGGTTGACGTCTTCGAGTAACGGACTGGCAATCGCCGCTTCGGCCGCTTCCCGAGCCCGCTCTTCACCGGAGGCCCGACCGGATCCCATCATGGCCATGCCCATTTCGGACATCACGGTGCGCACGTCGGCAAAGTCCACGTTGATCAGTCCCGGGCGAGTGATCAGTTCGGCAATGCCCTGCACCGCGCCCAGCAACACATCATTGGCCGCCTTGAAGGCATCCAGCAGACTGATGTTCTTGCCCAGGACACTCAGCAGTTTTTCGTTGGGAATGGTGATCAGCGAATCGACGTACTGCTTGAGCTCATCCATCCCGGCCATCGCGACTTCCATGCGCTTCTTGCCTTCAAAGGGAAACGGCTTGGTGACGACCGCGACGGTGAGAATCCCCATGTCGCGGGCAATCTGTGCCACCACCGGTGCGCCACCGGTGCCCGTTCCACCACCCATGCCGGCGGTGATAAAGACCATGTCGGCGCCTTCCAGCACTTCCTGGATGCGTTCACGATCTTCCATCGCCGCGTTGCGACCGGTTTCCGGATTGGCGCCGGCCCCGAGTCCCTTGGTGACACCGCCACCCAGTTGCAACAGGGTCTTGGCAGAGCTGTTTTTCATGGCCTGAGCATCGGTGTTGGCGCAGATGAAATCTACCCCTTCGATACTCTGGACCACCATGTGTTCGACGGCATTACCACCACCGCCCCCGACACCGATCACTTTTATCACGGCGTTCTGACTGTAAGTATCCATTAATTCAAACATTTTTACCCCTCCTCACTGACAACGCAGTTGGTTGTTACATTGTGTCTACGTCACAAATCCTTTAGAAATTTCCCTGAAACCAGCTCTTCATCCGTCGCATGACGGTTGTAAAACCACCGCCCATGCGTGTTTCCGCATCACGCAAGGCACGATTCTGATAACCGAACAGCAATAAACCGACCCCGGTGGAATAAATGGGGTTACGCACCACATCCACCAGACCACTGACATATTGCGGCAGACCCTGGCGTACCGGCATGTGGAAGATCTCTTCCGCCAGTTCCACCGTGCCTTCCATCTTGGAACTGCCCCCGGTCAGCACGATGCCGGCGGCGCATAAATCTTCAAACCCGCTGCGACGCAACTCGGCCTGAATCAGTGTGAACAGTTCTTCGTAGCGCGGCTCGACCACTTCAGCCAGGGTCTGGCGTGCCAGACGGCGTACCGGCCGTTCACCCACACTCGGCACTTCTATGGTTTCCTCGGCACTGGCCAACTGGGTCAGCGCGCAGGCGTATTTGATCTTGATCTCTTCGGCATGCTGGGTCGGTGTGCGCAGAGCCACGGCAATGTCATTGGTCACCTGATCGCCGGCGATGGGAATCACCGCCGTGTGGCGAATCGCCCCTTCGGTAAACACGGCGATGTCGGTGGTGCCACCGCCGACATCCACCAGGCAAACCCCCAGCTCCTTTTCGTCCTCGGTCAATACCGAATGGCTGGAGGCCAGTTGCTCAAGAATGATGTCGTCCACTTCCAGTCCGCAGCGACGGACGCATTTGATAATGTTCTGCGCGGCGCTCACCGCGCCGGTAACCATATGCACCTTGGCTTCCAGACGCACACCGGACATGCCAATCGGCTCACGGATACTTTCCTGATCGTCGATGATGAATTCCTGCGGCATGATGTGCAGTACCTTCTGATCAGCGGGTATCGCCACTGCTCTGGCTGCATCGATCACCCGTTCGACATCGTACTGTGTCACTTCCTTGTCGCGAATCGCCACGATACCGTGCGAGTTGAGACTGCGAATATGACTGCCCGCGATCCCGGCATAGACGGAATGAATCTGGCAGCCGGCCATCAGTTCGGCTTCTTCCACGGCCCGCTGTATCGACTGCACGGTGGATTCAATGTTGACCACAACCCCTTTTTTCAGGCCACGGGAGGGGTGCGATCCCAGTCCGATAATCTCGATATCATTTTCCGGGGTCACCTCGCCGACAATCGCGACCACCTTGGAGGTGCCGATATCGAGCCCGACGATCAGGTTTTTTTCTGTTTTCTTAGACATTCACTGCCACTCCCCGAATGCTTTTATGCACTTTTTGATTCCCACGCGACCGCCATGCCATTGGTGTAACGCAGATCGACCCGCTTGACGTTGCCTCGCTCCAGCGTCTGGATCCGCGGATAACTGCGAACAAACCGTGCCAGTCGTTCAAATTCATGTTCGCGTCCCAGTTTCAGGCGCATGCCACTATGCAGATCGATCTGCCAGGAATGGCGTCTGTCCAGTTTCAACTCGCTGATCTGCATACCCAGCGGGGCCAGCAACCTGGAAAATTGTTGGTAAGATTTCAACATTTTCTCCCGCAGCTTTTCTGGCCCGTGAAATACCGGCAATCCGGATGGGTAGGTCGATTGCTCCGGGCGGAATATCTCGCCACGAACACTTAACAACCCGCCCTGTGACCACACCGCAAAAGGCTGGCGCTCGATAAAATGAATCGCCAATGTCTCGGGCCAGATCCGGCGAACGGTCGCCTGTTCGATCCAGGGCAGGTTTTCAACCTGTTGCTGAATGGCGGCGACATTGATATCGAAATAACCAACACCCGAAACCTGTTTTGACAGTGGTGCCAGCATGTCTTCGGTCACATTCATAAAGCTGCCCTGTACCCGGATTTTGCTTACCGGGACATTCATCGGATTGAGCAACTGCTCAACAGCCCAGTACAGCAACGCGGCCAGCATCACCGCAGACACGATGAACAGGGCACGGCCGGGTCGAAACGCCAGCTTCGCTAACGTTGATACCGGCAGAGTTTGTCTAGCCTGCACCGACATGGTTACCCCCTTGTTGCCGGTTGCCGTTGTGGCCCACCAGGGTCTGGGCAAGAATCGCATAGGCCAGCTGGTCGAAATCCATTCCGACGGCCTTCGCTGCCATCGGCACCAGTGAGTGATCGGTCATCCCCGGTACGGTATTCAATTCAATGACCCACGGTTTACCATCTTCCGAGCAGAGAATATCGACCCGCCCCCAGCCCCGGGCTCCCACTGCCTTGAAAGCCGCCAGCGCCAGGCGTTGTAACTGACCTTCCTGTTCAGCATTCAGGCCGCAGGGACACAGATAGCGGGTCTGATCCGACTGGTATTTGGCCTCATAGTCATAAAATGCATTGGGTGTCTCGAGCTTGATCACCGGCAGGGCCTGTTCACCCAGAATGGTGACGGTATATTCCCCGCCCTCGATCCAGCGCTCGGCAATCACCGCACCGGAAAACTGCGCGGCAGTCGCATACGCCTCACGCATTTGTTGCGGTTCATCGACCCGGGTCATGCCAATACTTGAACCTTCCAGGGCCGGTTTCACCATCAATGGCAGTCCGAGACTGGCCACGACATACTCGGGGTCGGTATCGTCATCCAGCACCATATAATCGGGTGTAGGCAAACCGGCCGCTTCGAGAATCATTTTGCTGCGTAACTTGTCCATACCCAGCGCCGAGGAGAGTACATCGCTGCCGGTATAGGGTATATCCAGTATTTCAAGCACTGCCTGTATCCGGCCGTCCTCCCCACCAGGACCATGCAGTACGATAAAGGCACGAGCGAACTTGCCGCTCTCCAGCTCCTGCAGAACCGTCTGTTTTTTGACATCGATTCCGTGCGCATCGACACCACAACGCAACAGGGCATCCAGCACTGCCTGCCCACTGCGCAATGAGACGGCCCGCTCAGATGACCAGCCACCCATCAGGACGGCCACCTTGCCAAATGCCTGCGGTTTCACGTTAGCGGTGTCGTTAATACGGCTCATCAGACTCTCCGACGATTTGCACTTCCCTTATCAGTTCGATACCCGTTGTCTGTTTGACTTCATCGGCAACACGTAACATCAGCAATTCAATATCCCGGGCCGTCGCGGTTCCGGTATTGATAATAAAATTGGCATGTTTTTCCGACACACAGGCTCCGCCGATACAGGTGTTTTTCAATCCACATTGTTCGATCAGCCGCGCGGCATAATCCCCCGGGGGATTGCGAAACACCGAACCGGCAGTGGGCTGACTGGTCGGCTGCGTGGCACCACGGCGTGCCAGGTGTTGTTTGATTTTTTGCAATCCTTCCTGTGCATCCCCGGCTTCCAGTTTCAGGGTCGCGCCAACAAACCATTCACCGGCAGGTCCACTGACCTGGCGATAACCGGTTTCATACTCTTCAGCCAACCGGGTTTTCAGGTTGCCCTGTCGTTCGATGACCTGTACCGACTCGACAATATTCCAGGTCTCGCCGCCCATGGCACCGGCATTCATGGCCAGTGCACCACCGAAGGTACCCGGTATCCCGCAGAGAAACTCGGCGCCGCGTAATCCGCGTTTCGCGGTTTGCCGTGCCAGTTGCGGCGAGGCCAGTCCGGCTTCGGCATATACCCGGTCTCCTTCCAGCCATTCAATCCGGTTGAGTACACCGCTGGTACAGATCACCGTGCCCCGGAAGCCCCCGTCGCGCACCAGCAGATTGCTGCCCAGCCCGATCCAGAATAACGGTTCGTCCGTCGACAGCTGTTGCAATAACTGCTGCAGATCGGCCAGGTCCGCGGGCTGATAGAAACACTCGGCAACACCGCCCACGCGCCACGAGGTGTGGCGACTCATCGGCTCGTCTTGCTTCATGATCCCGCGTAGCTGCATGATTTCTGTCTCAGTCCTGTTCATCGGCAACATAGCGTTAGCGTGCGTTTAACTGCTGTTCGAGCCGGGCGGCCGCGGCTCCGATATTCCCGGCCCCAAGGGTCAGCAAAATATCCTGATCCTGTAACACCCCGTTCAATATCGCAGGCAATTCATCGAGCTCCTCGACAAACACGGGTTCCACCTGGCCGCGCATCCGAATCGCCCGGGTTAATGACCGACCGTCGGCGCCGGTAATCGGTGCTTCCCCGGCGGGATAAACTTCGAGCAACACCAGGGTGTCCACTTCGGACAACACCCGGGTAAAGTCTTCGAATAAATCCCGGGTGCGGGTATAGCGATGCGGCTGAAACACAACCACCAGACGCCGCTGCGGCCAGCCGGCACGGATCGCCTGAATGGTCGCGGCCACTTCGCGGGGATGATGACCATAATCATCCACATGAATGACGCGGCCCTGCTCCAGTTGGTATTCACCATAAATCTGGAATCGGCGGCCGATGCCCTGAAAATTGCCCAGCGCCCGGGCAATCGCCTGATTATCAATGCCGATTTCATGCGCCACGGCAATTGCCGCCAGGGCGTTGAGCACATTGTGATGACCCGGCATATTCAGGGTAATTTCAATCTCTTCCCCGCTGCTGCGTAGCATCACGGTGAAATGGGTCTGGTTTGCCGCCTGGGTGATATTGACTGCCCGTACGTCCGCGCCTTCACTCAACCCGTAAGTAATCATCGGACGACTGATTACGGGCATCAGATGACGAATCTCTTCATCATCAATGCAGACAACTGCCAGTCCGTAAAATGGCAGGTGATGTAAAAATTCCAGGAAGGTCTGGCGAAGTTTTTCAAAATCACCGCCATAAGTTTCCATATGATCGGCATCGATGTTGGTCACAATCGCCATCATTGGCTGCAAATGCATAAAGGACGCATCGCTTTCATCCGCTTCGGCCACCAGGTAACGTCCTGCACCGAGACGGGCATGGGTTCCGGCACTGTTGAGACGCCCGCCAATAACAAATGTCGGGTCCACACCACCTTCGCCCAGTACACTGGCGACCAGGCTGGTCGTGGTGGTCTTGCCGTGGGTGCCGGCCACCGCAATGCCGTAACGAAACCGCATCAACTCCGCCAGCATTTCCGCCCGGGGAACAACCGGAATACGTTGTTCCAGTGCAGCCTTCACTTCCGGGTTTTCCGAAACGATAGCACTGGAGACCACGACGACATCACAGTTGCGAATATTTTCCGCCGCATGGCCAAGCGTAATGGACGCACCCAGCTGGCCGAGATGACGTGTCACCGCGTTTTCATGAATATCCGAGCCGGTTATTTCATAACCGAGATTAAGCAACACTTCGGCAATGCCACCCATGCCGACACCACCAATACCGACAAAGTGAATACATTTGATCCGGCCCATGCCCGGTTCCCCATGGCTGCTCGGCAGATCGGTAATACGCCGTGCCTGTTTAACCATGCATCACCTCCAGGCAGTGCTGGCCCACCAGCCGGGTTGCATCCGGCATGGCCCGCTGTCGTGCCTGTTGGGCCATCGACAGCAGCCTTTCGCGGCCCTGTTCAAACAGTTCCCGCAATACCGAGGCCAGTTGTTCGCTTGTAAAACTTGCGGCAGCGATCACTTTCGCCGCATCCACCTGTTGCAGATAGGCCGCATTGGCGGTTTGATGATCGTCCACGGCGTAGGGATAGGGCACCAGCACTGACCCCACCCCGGCTGCGGCCAGTTCCGACACGGTCAGGGCACCGGCGCGGCAAATCACCAGATCCGCCCAGCCAAATCCTTCGGCCATGTCATCAATAAACATTGTAATCTCCGCTTTGACACCGGCCCTGTTATAAGCCTCTTGAGTAGCTTCCTGCTTGCCGCGTCCGGCCTGATGCCGAATCGTCACCGGCATATCGTCAGCCAGTTGAGCCACCGCCGCCGGCACGGTTTCATTGAGCGCCTGCGCGCCAAGGCTTCCGCCGATAACCAGTATCCGGATCGGCCCCTGGTGTGTGGTAAAGCGTTTTGCCGGTTCATCAAGCGCGACAATCTCCCGGCGAATCGGATTGCCGGTGTGCAGCGCCCGATGTTTGCCGAAACTGTCCGGGAAAGCTTCCATCACCTGCAGGGCCAGGTGTGAAAGCAGGCGATTGGTCAGTCCGGGGATGGCATTTTGTTCGTGGATCAACAATGGCCGACGCAACAGCCAGGCGGCCAGACCGCCGGGGCCGGTCACAAACCCGCCCATCCCCAGCACCGCATCGGGCTTCAGTCGCAGACAAATATTCAGTGCCTGTGCCAGGGCATAAAACAGCTTGAAGGGCGCCAGCAGCAGTCCCGGTAACCTTTTTCCACGCAAACCACTGACTGAAATAAAGCGGATATTGAAACCGGCCCGGGGTACAAGCTGTGACTCCATACCACGCCGGGTTCCAAGCCAGTGAACTTCGACACCCTGCTCCTGCAAATAATGCGCAACGGCCAGCGCCGGGAAGACATGTCCGCCAGTTCCGCCAGCCATGATCAATATGCGCCGGGAATCGCGTTTCATGCACGCCTCCCTTTTGGCGACGTATTACGGCGATCATATTTGCGGGTTTCGTAGTCAATGCGAAGCAACAGCGCGACGGCCACGCACATAACCACTAAACTGCTGCCACCGTAGCTCATCAGGGGCAGGGTCAGGCCCTTGGTGGGTAAAACACCCATGTTGACACCAATATTGATAAACGCTTGCAAACCAACCCAGATACCAATGCCGTAGGCAACATATCCGGAAAAAGGCTGCTCGCGTTTCTCGGCTCGCCGACCGATATTCAGTGCCTTGAAGACCAGAAACAGATAGGCCAGAACAACCAGCGCCACCATGAACAATCCCAGCTCCTCGGCCATAACAGCAAACAGAAAGTCGGTATGCGCCTCCGGCAAATAGAACAGTTTCTGAATACTCGATCCCAGTCCCACTCCCAGCCATTCTCCACGCCCAAAGGCGATCAGTGCCTGCGTCAGCTGAAAACCACTGTCATAGGGATCGGCCCAGGGATTCAGAAACGTGGTCAGACGCTGTAACCGATAGGGCGAAGTCAGGGCAAGCAGTGCCAACGCGCCGGCCAGTGACATTAGTAACAATATAAACTGGCTCAAACGTACTCCGCCGAGCCACATCATTCCAAAGGCAGTCAGGAACAAAACAACTACGGCGCCATAGTCAGGCTCGAGCAACAACAAAAGCCCCAGCAGCGTCAGTAACACCAATGGCCGCATGAAACCCATTACACGCGAGCGAACCTCGCCATGATGGCGAACCAGATAGCCCGCCAGATAGACAACCGAAAACAGTTTGACCAGCTCGGAGACCTGCAAAGAAAGTGGACCAAGCATGATCCAGCGCTGACTGCCGTTCACTTCACGGCCCAGTCCGGGCACAAACACCAGCATCAGCAACAGAATGCTTAACAGGATCAATGTCAGACCGCTCTTTTCCCAGATTTCCAGGGGTACGCGCAGCACTGTCGCTGCAATCAGGAGGCCTACTGTCATATAGGCAAACTGCCGCCAGAAAAAATGAAACGGGTCATCAACCATCTTCTCGGCAATGGATGTCGATGCCGATCCGACCATAATCAGGCCCAGAAACAACAAAAACAGCGCGACACCCAGAAGCTGTTTATCCAGCACGGCATACAGCCGTAGCTGCTCTTCTCGTTCATGCGGTTTAGTAAAAAATTTTGATATCGGTGTCGCTGAAATCATCACAGGCTCCTGACGCTCTCGGCGAATGCGTCGCCGCGCTGTTCAAAGCCACTGAACATATCAAAACTGGCACAGGCGGGAGACAGCAAAACCGTATCCCCGGGCTGCGCCAGATGTACGGACTTGTTAACTGCATCTTGCATCGAGCTGGCCTGTTCGATTGTCGTCACGTCAGCCAGTTCCTGTTGCAACAGCCGAGCATCCTCGCCCATTAGCACAACGGCTCTTGCCCGGTTGACAATCACCTCACGCAGGGCTGTAAAGTCCTGGCCCTTGCCCTGCCCACCCAGGATCACCACCAGTTTCTCGCCCGGTACGCCATGGATGGCAGCGATCGCCGCCCCCACATTGGTGGCCTTCGAATCATTAATCCAGGTCACGCCCGCTTTTTCCCCGACCCACTGGCAACGGTGCGGCAAGCCTGTAAAATCGCGTAGCGCTTCTAGCATGGCGGGCAGCGTCAATCCTGCCGCTTCGCCCAGAGCCAGTGCGGCCAGCGCATTGGCAAGATTGTGCTCACCGGTGATCTTCAGTTCATCAACGCCAATCAATGCCTGCTCACCACGACATAGCCAGCGTTGATTCTGTTGCATGCATATACCATAGTGTTCAGCTTTCGGCGCCCCAAGGCTGAAGCTAACCAGTTTGCGGCCGGCGGCGAACAGCTCCGCCGTAGCCATCACACGTTCATCATCGGCATTGACCACCAGCGCCCCGGAGCCATAGAAAATTCGCGCCTTGGCAGCAGTGTAATCCGCCAGTGTGTCATAACGATCCAGGTGATCTTCGCTGATATTGAGTAACGCTGCCGCGACAGGATCCAGTGACTCGGTGGTCTCAAGCTGAAAGCTGGACAGTTCCAGTACACAGGCCTGGTTGTCCTCTTTAAGCAGTTCCAGTGCAGGATTCCCGATATTGCCGCCTACACCTGCCTTGATACCGGCTTTGTGAAACATCTCGCCGACCAGGGTGGTCACCGTACTTTTTCCATTGGATCCGGTAATCGCCACCACTGGCACATTGACGAACCAGGCGAACAGTTCGATATCACCTATAACTTTTGCGCCTCTGGCGCATGCTTCGGCAATCAGAGGCTCACGTAATGAGATTCCAGGACTAACCAGAATGATATCCGCACGACGGAATGCCAGCTCATCGAAGCCACCGACAAACACAGCCATATTCGGCAACTCTTTCTGTAATGCTGACAGAGAGGGTGGCTCGACCCGACTGTCTGTGATCGCAATATCAATTTCATAGGCCGACAAAAAGCGCGCACAGGAGAGTCCCGTCCGGCCCAGGCCGACAATCAGGACCTTCTTGCCTTGCAAGTACTCTATTGCCTGTCTACTCATTGTCATCTGCGTTGCCAGCATCAGTTATCGAATCTTCAACGTCGCCAGACCGATCAAAACCAGAATGACGGTAATAATCCAGAAGCGCACGATCACCCTCGGTTCGGGCCAGCCTTTTAATTCAAAATGATGGTGTAGCGGTGCCATGCGGAATATTCGCTTGCCGGTCAGTTTGAACGATAAAACCTGCAAAACAACCGAAAGGGTTTCCACAACAAATACGCCGCCCATAATGAATAAAACGAGTTCTTGTCGGACGACCACGGCCAAAACACCCAGCGCGGCACCCAGGGCCAACGCTCCCACATCCCCCATGAAAACTTGTGCCGGATAGGTATTGAACCAGAGAAAACCGAGCCCCGCACCGACCAGTGCGCCACAAAAGATCACCAGTTCACCGGCGCCGGGAATGTTGGGAATTTGCAAATATTCAGAGAAGCCGGCATGTCCTGATGCATAAGCGAATATGCCCAACGCACCACCCACCATGACTGTCGGCAATATCGCAAGACCATCCAGACCGTCGGTCAGGTTCACCGCATTGCTCGACCCGACAACGACAAAATACGTCAACAACACATATGTAATCATGCCCATTTCAATGGATATGCCCTTAAAAAAGGGCACAATAAGTTCTCTCTCGACCGGCAGTGCCGTCTGGTATAAATAGATACCAACGGCAATGGCGATAACCGACTGCCAGAAATACTTCCAGCGCGCAATCAGACCGCGCGGATCTTTTTTAATCAGTTTTTTATAATCATCGATCCAGCCGATCACGCCAAACAGGAAGGTTGTCAGAATAACCACCCAGACATAACTATTGGTCAGATCTGACCATAATAGCGTGCTGATGGCGATCGCGATCAAGATCAGGGCACCGCCCATAGTCGGTGTGCCCGCCTTGATCAAATGAGTTTGTGGGCCGTCATCCCTAATCGGTTGACCGAGACTGAACGTCCCCAAACGACGAATCATCCATGGCCCGACAAGCAGTGAGATAACCAGGGCGGTCAAGACCCCCAGAATTGCCCGCAGCGTCAAATAATTGAATACGTTGAAGCCGCTGTAAAACTCCTGCAGGTATTGTGTTAAATGATAAAGCATTACCCGCCCCTGTTATTTTCCACAGTACACGCGTCAACAACACGTTCCATTTGCATGCGACGTGATCCCTTGACCAGCAGCGTGACATCCTGCGCCAGATCATTTTGTATTTGTTCGATCATTTCGGCATGACTGTCGAAGCTGTATGACGAATCGCCGAATGCTGTAGCCGCGTGACGTGCCAGGGCACCAAGAGTATACAGACATCCGACCCCGCTTTTTCGGGCATACAAACCGGCATCTTCATGCAGACTATCGGCATTGCCGCCGAGCTCACCCATGTCACCCAGGGCAAGAAAGTGCCTGCCCGGGAATTCACTCAGCACATCCAGCGCGGCATACAAAGAAGTTGGATTGGCGTTATAGGTATCATCAATAAGCCAGCTCCCTTTGATACCTTTTTTGAGCTGCAATCGCCCATTAACGGCTGAGAGACTTTCAAGACCCTGTTTTATAGCATGCAAGGGGATATCCATTGCTACTGCGGCGGCCGTCGCCGCCAGGGCATTCAGGGCATTATGTTTACCAAGTAACTGCATATTGACCGCTATTTCACCCGGTCCGGTGGTAATCGACAGTTCCTGCCCGGTCTGCTGAATACGAATCTCGGCTTTAACTTCCGGTTCCCCACCAAGCCCGAAACTGATGACTTCTCGTCCGGCATTTAACTGTTTCCAGTAATCCGCATATTTATCTTCATGATTAACAATCGCGATACCATCTTTACCGAGCCCTGCATAAATCTCACCCTTGGCCTGTGCCACACCCTCGACACTGCCAAACCCCTCCAGATGTGCCATGCCGGCATTGGTGATAAGAGCCACATCCGGTTGAGCGATATTTGTCAGATAGGCAATCTCGCCGTGATGATTGGCCCCCATCTCGATCACCGCATAGGCATGCCGCTCATCCAGCTCGAGCAACGTTAACGGCATGCCGATATCGTTGTTCAGATTACCGCGCGTGGCCAGCACTTCACCCTCATGGGACAGAATTGCAGCCAACATCTCCTTGACGGTGGTTTTGCCATTACTGCCCGTTATGCCAACTACTTTAACGGGCAATTGCCGGCGCCATTGTGCTGCCAGCTCTCCCAGAGCAAGCCGGGTATCCGGAACGAGGATTGCGTTCACGCCCTCGACGGGCTGCTCAAGCAAACATGCAACGGCGCCTTTTTCGATCGCCTGGTTAACAAAATTGTGCCCATCAAAATTTGGCCCCTTGAGCGCCACAAACAATTGCCCCGGGGCGATCTGCCGCGTATCGGTGGAGACACCGCAAAAATCAGCATCAGCACCGCAATAGTCTGCACCCAGCAATTTTGCCGCCTGTGACAGACTCATATGCACGCCCTGCGCCGGAGTGTCTTTGCTGTGTGTCATCATGCCTTTAACCGCTTTAGTTGCAGTTGCGCCTCGGCCATATCACTGAATGGCCGCGTTTCATCGCCAATAGTCTGGTAGTTTTCGTGCCCTTTTCCGGCAATCAAAATGACATCCTGCGCTGTTGCACCCTGGATCACCGACTCAATGGCCCGTTGCCGATCGCGCTCGATATAGGCTCGATCCGGCGCTGTCATACCTGCCAATATCTGCTCGATAATATCGACCGGGTTCTCATGGCGCGGATTATCGTTGGTCACAATTACCCGGTCGGCAAACTGCTCCGCAATTTGTCCCATCAACGGACGTTTTTGTCTATCACGCTCTCCACCGCAACCGAAAACACACCATAAAGTGCCACGGGTGTGCTCGCGCAGGGCAACAAGTACATGCTGTAATGCATCCGGTGTATGTGCATAATCGATCACGACCAGCGGAAGTTCACCCCCGCCCAGTGCCTCCATTCGACCACTGACTGTACTGACACGGGAAAGCCGATCCAGTGCCTCGCTAAAATCCATGCCCTTTCCAAGCAGCACACCCAGTGCCGCCAGCAGATTGCTCACATTGAAAT
>NZ_JAVLAZ010000010.1:11755-21636 GCF_031581315.1 Thiohalophilus sp. | reverse complement strand
TAACTGGCCATATCGCCGTGGTAATCCAGATGTTCGTGCGTTAAATTCGTAAACACCGCACAGTCAAACCGGATATTATCAACCCGTTGCTGATCCAGCGCATGAGAGGAGACCTCCATGACGACGCTGCTGGCTCCCTGATCACGCATGGTCGCCAACCAGTGATGGTTGGCGATCACATCCGGTGTGGTATGCCCTGATGCTTCGAGCTGACCGTATAACCCCCGTCCAAGCGTTCCGATAACGCCGCAGGGTTGCTCCTGGCTCAGGCTCTGTGCCACAAACTGGCTGCAGGAGGTCTTGCCGTTTGTCCCGGTGATACCGACCACAAACAGATCAGCGGAGGGGCTGGCATAAAAGCGATCGGCCAGCATTCCCAGTTTGTCGGAAAGATTCGTGATTGCGACCAGCGGAATTGTCTTGCCCGAATTCGAGGTTTGCCAGCTCAACGGCGTCACACCGGTTTCATCGTCGTTCATCTCGCGCAAGACGGCCCTCGCGCCCCGGGCAATGGCGTCATCAATATAGGCCACGCCGTTGACCTGAAGACCTTGTCGCGCAACGAACAGGGAACCTTCGTTGACTTCACGAGAATCGGCGGTCATATGGATGAGCTCACAATCCAGGCTCGCAGGAATCGCCACGATCCCGTCCAGCAGCCTGCCCAGCGTCATGATGGTTTGTTTGACCGGTGCCGGCATCATGGATGTTCTCCCGCCGTTGAACCTTTTAGATCGGCGAACTTCAATGTGCCCGAACCGATATTATCCGGCGCAATATCAAACAGGCGTAGCGCTCCCCCCATAACCCGGGAGAAGACCGGAGCGGCTACCTGCCCACCGTAATAATCCTCGCCTGAAGGCTCATCGACAGTCACCACCATGGCGATACGCGGATTACTGGCAGGCGCCAGTCCGGCAAAGACGGCAATATATTTTTCTGCGGTATAACCGTCTGACATAACTTTTTTGACGGTTCCGGTTTTCCCCGCAACCCGGTAACCGGGAACACTGGCACGCGTCCCCGTGCCACCTTCATTGGTGACGGTTTCGAGCATGCGCACCATTACCCGGGCCACGTCTTTATCAATAACCCGTGTACCTTTGACAGGTTCATTCACACGGACAAAACTGATCGGCTTGATTACACCCTGATTGGCAATCGCAGCATAGCCACGCACCAGTTGTAGCGGTGTGATCGCCATCCCGTAACCGAAGGCCATGGTGGCCTGTTCGATCTCGCGCCAGTTGGCGGCCGGATTCAACACGCCGCTGGCCTCGCCTGGAAAACCGCTACTGGTCATCATCCCGAACCCGAGCTTGCTGTAAACGCGCCAGATCTGTTCTGCTTTCATGGACAGGGCCAGTTTGCTGGCCCCTACGTTGCTGGACTTCTGGATGATGCGGGTCAGGTTAATCCGTCCATAGTTACGAATATCACGAATGGTGTTGCGTCCGACCCGATAATATCCCGGAGAGGTATCTATCATGCTGTCGGCGTTATATTCATCACTTTGCAATGCCGCAATAACTGTAAAAGGCTTGATTGTCGAACCCGGTTCAAACACATCGGTTACCGCACGATTGCGCATTCTTTGGCTTTGCAGATTATCGCGATTGTTCGGATTGAATGCGGGTTGATTGACCATGGCCAGCACTTCACCGGTCTTGACATCCAGAATCACTGCCGAGCCGGACTTGGCGCGATTGTTGATCACCGCACGCTTGAGTTCCCGATAAGCAAGATATTGCAGACGCCGATCGATGCTCAGTGCCAGATCCTTGCCAGGGCGCGGTTTTTTCAGTAACTCCACATGTTTGACAATACGTCCCAGCCGATCCCGCATGACCCGCTGACTGCCGGCTTCACCGCTCAACCACTGATTAAAGGCCAGCTCCAGTCCTTCCTGTCCCTGGTCATCAATATCGGTAAAACCGACCACATGCGCCGCCACTTCACCCATAGGGTAATAACGATGATACTCACGTTGCAGGGAAACACCCGGTATACCGAGATCCATTATGCGATTTGCCAGGGCAGGTTCTACATGGCGCTTGATATAAACAAATTCACGAGTGCTGCGCTGCGCCACGGATTTGACCATTTGCTGCACATCGAGATCGAGCATCTCGGCCAGTTTGCTCCATTGCGAGCGGGCCGAGACAAATTCCGAAGGATTCACCCACACCGAATCGACCGGGGTGCTGATCGCCAGCGGCTCACCGTGCCGATCCGTAATCATGCCGCGATGAGCCGCCAGTGGTAATTCACGCAAATGACGGGCATCGCCCTGATTTTGCAAAAAGGCTTTGTTCACCACATGCAGATCCACGGCCCGCCATAACAACACCAGCGTGATCGACAGTAATGCCAGCATCACTGTGATCAGGCGAAACGCCGAAGCCGGTTTGTATACTTGCTGTTTCATGGCTTGAGGATAATGACCTGTTTATAATCCAGTGGTTTCATATTCAGTTTCTCGCGCGCCAGCTCCTCAATACGTCCATGCGTGGCCCAGGTGCTTTGTTCCAGTTGCAGCTGTCCCCACTCGACATTCAGTTCATCCCGGGTCTGTTTCAGCTCGGTCAGTTCAACAAACAACTTGCGGCTGTAATGTGTCGAATACACAACGCCTATCGCCGATGCGAGTACGGCAAAAATCAGCGGGATCAGCAGCCATTCGGCTTTCATGACAATTTCTCCGCAACGCGCAACACAGCACTGCGGGCGCGCGGGTTGCTTTTAACTTCCTGCTCGCCGGCCTGCTGCGCCTTGCCAATGAGTTTCATTTTCGGACTGAGCTGACTTTGCATCACAGGCAGATCGGGTGGAAAATCATCCCCCTTGCTCTGCTTGCGCATGAACTGCTTGACCCGGCGATCTTCCAGTGAATGAAAGCTGATCACCACGAGTCGACCACCCGGCACGAGCAGATCGGTGATCTGCGACAGGCACTCATCCAGTTCGTCCAATTCATGATTGATATAAATTCGAATTGCCTGAAAGGCACGGGTGGCGGGATCCTTGCCCTTTTCCCAGGCGGGATTGGCCGCCGCGACGATAGCGGACAGTTGTTTGGTGGTCGTGATCGACTGTTCGTTGCGTGCGGCAACGATCGCCCGGGCAATGCGTTTGGCAAAACGTTCCTCGCCATATTCTTTTAATACACGGGCGATTTCCTTTTCACCGGCCTCGGCCAGCCATTGCGCGGCGGTCGGACCGCGCGTGGTATCCATACGCATGTCCAGCGGTCCGTCCTTCTGAAAACTGAACCCGCGAGTGGCATCGTCGAGTTGCGGCGAGGAAACGCCCAGATCGAGCAGGATCCCATCGACCTCTTCCCAACCCTGTTCGGCGATGTGGGGCGCCATATGGGCAAAGGAGTCCTGGACGATATGAAAACGTGGATCGTGGGAAAACCGGTCCTGCGCGATACGCAGGGCCTGGGGGTCCTTGTCAAAGGCGAGCAGACGACCGTCGTCACCCAGGCACGCGAGAATGGCCGCACTGTGGCCACCGCGTCCGAAGGTACCGTCGATATAACGACCGTCCGGTTTGATATTCATACCCCTTATCGCCTCTTCCAGCAGAACGGGCAAATGGTCCTGTTTGCCGTTCATGGTTTTATAAAGACAGTGTTTCCAGCTCAGCGGACAGTTCCGACGCTTCCTGGTTTTCCTGAGTAATCCATTGGTCGCGCTGTTCGTTCCAGGTCTGTTCGTCCCAGATTTCGAACTTGTTGCCTTGCCCGGTCAGGGCAATGCGTTTATCCAGTTTGGCGAATTCACGAAGTGGCGGCGGGATAAGTATGCGGCCGTGACTGTCCAGCTCCAGCTCGGTGGCGTGGCCGATCAGCAGGCGTTGCAGGCGACGGGCCGTGGCGTTGAGGTTACCCAGCCGAACGAGCTTGCGCTCGATCTCTTCCCATTCGGGCAGCGGATACAGCAACAGGCACGGATCACTGCGATCGACAGTAATCACCAGTTGCCCGTCGGACTGCTCGAGCACGCCATCCCGATATCGACTCGGCATGGCCATACGGCCCTTGGCATCCAGGCTGAGTGTGTTGACGCCACGAAACACGTTGGTTTCCCCAGGGATGAAATCCCATTAATTCCCACATTGATCCACTTCGATACACTATAGGTAGCAATATGCCCGGGTGTCAAGCAAACAGCACCACAAAAGCGGGAATTCTTTCTTGTCTGACAGTAACTTAGCGACGCCCCCCAGGGGTGGAGGACGCGCCGGAGCCACTGTACAGGCGGGGCCTGGACAATGTAAAAACAACAACTTACAGGATGGAGTTGATGTGAAACAAGAGGAAAGAGTCGGCCGTTAAGCCGGGTTCTGTCGTGGACAGTCATTCATCTGGGATGCGCGTCACCGCGCACCTCTAGCGACCTACCCGGGAACCGTGTGGGCCACACGTGGCCTTGCGGCCAGTTCCCCTATTTGGTCTTGCTCCGGATGGGGTTTACCCTGCCACCGGTGTTACCACCGGCGCGGTGCGCTCTTACCGCACCATTTCACCCTTACCGGCCGCTTGCGCGGCTTAGGCGGTATATTTTCTGCGGCACTTTCCGTGGACTCGCGCCCCCCAGGCGTTACCTGGCATCCCGCCCGATGGAGCCCGGACTTTCCTCCCCGCCTGTGGCGGAGCGACTGTCAGGCCGACTCTTGGACACATTATATAATAAGTATGTGGCGGGCAGGTGAACCTCGACTGGTTAATTTTTCATCGTCAGCGCCTGTTGATAGAGCTGATTCTTTTTAACCCCCGTAATCCGCGCGGCCAGCGCCGCCGCCTGTTTGACGGGGAGTTCCTCCAGCAATATCCCCAGAATCCGCTCAACTTCGGGATCGAGGGCCGTCTCCACCGCCGGCGCCCCCGCCACCAGCAACACCATTTCCCCTTTTTGCTGATTGGCATCGCCGCTGACGAAGGCCTGTAACTCGTTCAGGCTGCCGCCCTGCACGGTTTCGAAGGTCTTGGTCAGCTCCCGGGCCAGTACCGCTTCCCGCTCGCTGCCCAGCATCTCGCTCATATCCGCCAGACTCTCCAGAATCCGGTGTGGCGATTCATAAAACGCCAGCGTACAGGGTTCGGCGGCCAGTGCCGCCAGCCGTTGACGCCGCGCCGCGGCTTTGGCCGGTAAAAAGCCAATGAACTTGAAGCAGTCGGTGGGCAGACCGCTGACCGACAGGGCCGCGATCACCGCGCTGGGACCGGGCACCGGAATCACCCGGATCCCCTGCCGGCGAGCCTGCTGGACCAGATGAAAACCGGGATCGCTGAGTAACGGGGTCCCGGCATCGGCAATCAGGGCCACGCTTTCGCCATTGGCAAGACGTTGTAACAATCTGCTACTCTGTTCCCGCTCATTATGTTCGTGCAAGGCCACACACGGGGTTGTCACTGCAAAATGCCGCAGTAAACGCGCGCTGTGCCGGGTATCCTCTGCCGCGATCAGCGCCACCTGCTGCAGGATTTCCACGGCACGTTGTGACATGTCGCCGAGATTCCCGATCGGGGTTGCGACAACATAGAGCGCACTGTTTTCAGAGTTCACGGTATAATTTCCGCCAGAGTTTGAATTCATTCGCCTTTTATACAGCAAAAACAGGAACCCGATGAAGTGAGAATGCCACGTCGACTGATATCCCTGTGGATCATGATTGTAACGCTTCTGCTGGCCGGTTGTGCCGGCGTACCGCAAGAACCCGAGGTCGTCAAGGAAACCGATCCGGTTGCCGAAGCGGAACGACTACTGGCCAGCGGGGCATTCGCTGAGGCGGCCCAGGCCTTCAACGAACTGGCCAAACAGGCCAGCGGCACGCAACAGACCAATTTTCTGCTGCGTACCGCCGCCGCACTGGCCCGCGATGCGCGGATTCACAAGAGTCGGCAGATCCTTGAAAGCATCCAGCCTGACTCACGCAACCGCCAACAACTCTTTTTACTACACCTGACCGAAGCGCATATTGCACTGAGTGAACGTCGGGCCCAGGACGTCCTGCATATTCTGGAACAGGCGCCGCCACAACAGGCCAGGCCGTTCTATCTGGCCGATTATCGCCAGTTGCGCGCCGCCGCTTACACCATGCTTGGCAACCGGATCGATACCGCACACGAACTGGTCGAGCGCGACACGCATCTGCAAAACCAGGGGCTCATTGAGGCAAACCAGCGCGCCATCTGGGAAGCCCTGGCCATGCTCAATGAGCGCAGCCTTGCCCAGCTGCGCATGGCCACCGGTAAGAATGTACTTGGCGGCTGGATGGAACTGGTACAAATCAGCAAGGCCTACCAGTTAAAACCCGAAGTCCTGAACCGGCGTGTCGATGAATGGCGCCAAAGTTATCCCGAGCACCCGGTACAGGAAAGTATTCTCAAGGGACTACTGGAACGTCGCCAGCAGGATATTCTCGCACCGCGTCGCATCGCCGTGTTATTGCCGTTTGACAGCCGCTTTGGCCAGGCGGCCCAGGCCGTTCGCGACGGCCTCATCGCCGCCTATTACGCCCGCTCCCGGCAATACGAACAACGCATCCGGTTTTACGATACCGGTTCCGATCAGGATACTGCCCTGGCGGCCTATCGACAGGCCATTGCCGAAGAGAGCGACTTCATTATCGGCCCGCTCAACAAAGAATCGATCGAACATGTACTCGCTGAAGCGGAACTGAACACACCGCTGCTGGCGCTGAACTACACCCGTGAACAGAACATTCCCGACAAGCTCTTTCAGTTTGGCCTTTCCCCCGAAGAGGAGGCTCGTCAGGTTGCCGAGCGAACCTGGCTGGATGGTCATGTCAACAGTGTCGCACTGGTTCCCGGCGGCAGCTGGGGCGAACGGGTCTATACCGCTTTCCAGCAACGCTGGGAACAGCTTGGTGGCAAGGTTATCGAGACCCAGCAATACAATGCCGAGCGTCAGGATTATTCCGGCCCGATTCAGGATCTGCTGAATATCACCGAAAGCCAACGCCGTGCCCGGGCCATGCGACTGCTGCTGGATCGAGACATCAAATTCGAACCGCGTCGACGCAAGGATCTGGATTTTATTTTCCTGGCTGCCTATCCGAGCCAGGCACGCCAGATTCGTCCCCAACTCAAGTTCTATCACGCTGCCAATGTACCCGTTTATGCAACGTCGCACGTGTTCACCGGCAGCCTGAACCAGGAACGGGACCGCGACATGGACGGCCTGATCTTCGGTGATATGCCCTGGGTTCTGGCTGGCAGTACCACACATCGCGGTCTGCGCCCGCAAATCGAGCAATATATTTCCCAGGCCGGCAACCGCCTGCAACGGTTATATGCACTGGGCATCGATGCCTATAGCATCATCTCGGCCCTCAATACGCTCAAGGCTTATCCCTATGAGCGTTACGATGGCGAAACCGGCAGTCTGAGCCTGGATCCCATGCAGCGTATCAAACGCCAGCTGACCTGGGTCAAATTCCGCAGCGGCCGGCCGGTAGCACTGGACGAAGGGTTGTAATGGCATGTGGTTCGGGCTTGGACGCGAACAACGCGGAAACCAGGCCGAACAACTGGCGCGCCGGTATCTGGAACAACAGGGGTTGCATTTTGAGCAGGCCAATTTCCGCTGCCGGCGGGGGGAAATCGATCTGATCATGCGCGATGGCGAGAGCCTGGTGTTTGTCGAAGTGCGCTATCGCCGCAACGACCGCTATGGCAGTGCCGCCGAAACAGTCGACCGGCAAAAACAGAGAAAACTGGTGACAACCGCGCTATTCTATTTGCAAAGCAACCCGAAACAGGCCCGACTGACCAGCCGTTTTGATGTCGTTGCCATCAGTGGTGAGGGGAACACACCCCGTATAGACTGGCATCCCGATGCCATCCAGATTCAGGACTGAAGTATGAGTATCAGTGACAACATCCAGCACCTGTTCGACGCCAGCGTCGAAACCAAGCTACAGGCCAAACCGGTTCTGGCCGAACCCATCGCCCGCGGTGTTGAACTGATGGTCGCCGCCCTGCAGCGCGGTAACAAGATTCTCAGCTGTGGCAACGGCGGTTCCGCGGCCGATGCCCAGCACTTTGCCGCTGAACTGGTCTGTCGCTTCGAAAGGGAACGTCCCGAGCTGGCGGCCATTGCCCTGACCACCGACACCTCGGCATTAACCGCGATCGCCAATGATTACGACTTTAACCAGATCTTTGCCAAACAGGTTCGCGCCCTGGGCAAGCCCGATGATCTGTTGCTGGCCATCTCCACCAGTGGCAACTCGCCGAACGTGATCAGCGCGATCGAAGCGGCACACACCCGGGGCCTGCAGGTTATCGCCCTGACCGGTCGCGATGGCGGTGACATCGGCCGGCTACTGCAGGGCAGCGATGTCGAGATCCGCGTCCCCGCCGAGATCACCGCGCGTATCCAGGAAGTCCATCTGCTGGCGATTCACTGTTTTTGTCATCAGATCGACGCGCAACTGTTCGATTAATGGCTTTACCCCAGGCATTCATCACCCGCCTGCAGCAGATCCTCGGTGACGAGGGTGTGCTGAGCGATCCTTCCGAAACCTGGAACTACGGTTACGATAACAGCCGGCGTCACGCCGCACCGGAACTGGTGGCCCTGCCCGCCGATCACGAACAGGTCGCGGCGGTCGTCCAGTTGTGTCACGAATTCAGTATTGCGCTGACCGCGCGCGGGCGTGGCACCGGCACCACCGGGGCCAGTGTCCCCCTGCAGCGCGGTGTCATTCTGTCCACCGAGCGGCTGAACCGAATCCGTAAAATCGATCCGGCCAACCGCTACATGGTCGTCGAACCCGGTGTCACCAATCAGCAGGTACAGGACGCCGCGGCCGAACACGGTTTTTTCTGGCCGCCCGATCCCACCAGTGCCGCCTATTGCTCTGTCGGGGGCAACCTGGCCTACAACTCGGCCGGCCCGCGGGCTATCAAATACGGTACGCCGCGCGATAACACCTTCGGGCTGCGCGCCGTCACCGGCGAAGGCAAGAGTATCCGTACCGGCGTTTACACCACCAAAGGCGTGGTCGGTTACGACCTGACCCGTTTGTTGATCGGCTCCGAGGGCACCCTGGCTATCATTACCGAGGCCACCCTCAAACTGACGCCGCTGCCGCAAACCAAGCGCACCCTGCAAATCATTTATCGTGACATCGACAGCGCCGCTCGCGCGGTCTCCGCCATCATGGCCCAGCCGGTGGTGCCCTATGCACTGGAATTTATGGACGGCAAGGCCATTGCCATGATTCGCGATTATTCCGATGCCGATTTACCCGCCGAGGCCGGCGCCATGCTGATGATCGAAGTGGACGGCTCCGAAGCGTCGATTCAACACGATCTCGATGCCGTCAGCAAAGCTGCCGACAACGACGGCCTGCTGCAACTCAACCGTGCCGAAAGCGAACAGGCGATCCAGGCTCTGTGGCAAACCCGCAAGGCCCTCTCCCCCGCCCTGCGCACCATCGCCCCGAAAAAAATCAACGAGGACGTGGTGGTTCCGGTCTCCAACATTCCGGCATTGATCAACGGCCTCACCACCCTCTCCGAACAATATGGCATCACCATCGTCAACTTCGGCCATGCCGGCAACGGCAACATCCATGTCAACCTGCTCGCCAACCCCGATAATAAAGAAGAGATGCAGCGCGCCCATCAATGCCTGGACGATGTCTTTACCCTGGTACTCGAACTCGACGGCACCCTCTCCGGCGAACACGGCGTAGGCATCGAAAAACAGGAATTCGTTGGCCGCGAGATCGACCCGGTCACGCTGGAACTGATGCGGCGCATCAAACAGGACTTTGATCCGAAGGGGATCCTTAATCCGGGGAAAATGTTCCCCACTGGCTAAAGAGCTTTAACGCAGAGG
>NZ_JAVLAZ010000010.1:4237-11655 GCF_031581315.1 Thiohalophilus sp. | reverse complement strand
CAGAGGACACGAAGGTATAATTTTGAATGTTGAATGTTGAGTTTTAAACTTAAGAGCCGGATTCCATTCCCAATTCAACATTCAAAATTATTTTTCCAACACCTGCCGGTAACGCTGCGCATCCTCCTGGCTGAAGGCGCAGGCCACGATTCGCTCAAACCTGGGCTCGTATTCACGCATCACCCGCACAGCGATCGCCACGGCCTGGTCCTTGGGATAGCCGTAGACCCCGGTACTGATACCGGGAAAAGCAATAGAGCGGATATCCCCCTGCGCCAGCGCCTCCTCGAAGGAACGCCGGTAACAGCTTTCCAGCAGGGCCGGTTCGCCCTGCTCCCCGCCGTGCCAGATCGGGCCGACGGTATGAATCACGTATCGTGCAGGCAAATTGAAACCGGGGGTAATTTTGGCATCGCCGGTGTCGCAGCCATTTAATGGCCGGCAGGCTTCGAGCAGTTCGGGACCGGCAGCGCGGTGAATCGCGCCATCCACCCCGCCGCCCCCCAGCAGGGTATTATTGGCCGCATTGACGATGGCATCCACCTCCAGGGTGGTGATATCGCCCTGAACCACCTCAATCATAAATACCTCCCGCAAACGTGCTATCGGTACAATATTCGAAGCCGTTATGGCCTGCGCCTGGTGCCCAGGTTGTCTCTCGCAAAGGCGCCATGACGTTTATGCCCGATGTTTGGGTGCAAAGAAAGTATCACGTTTTATTCTCAGCGGCTTCGCGCCTCTGCGAGAGTATACATACAACACGAGCCTGTCCCCATAAGGAGGTGTCACGCAGGCTATCGCCAGCGTGACCTACACCACTCATGCGAGAAAAATAGTCCGCAAATGAACGCCAATCAACGCAAATGGCATTTTTCTGGTTTGCGTTCATTGGCGTTTTTTAGCAGACGTCAGGCCCTTGTCGCTTATTTGACCAGCTTGAGATTGGGCTTGCCGGATTTGCTGTCGTCGTCCGGCGTATCATCCGGGGGCGGCGTATCGTCGGGTTCGTTAAACACCATTCCCTGCCCGTTTTCCTTGGCGTAGATCGCCAGGACAGCGGTAATCGGGAAACTGACATCCATCGGTTTGCCGGCAAAGCGGGCACTGAAGGCCACGTAGTCGTTGCCCAGTTCCAGGCCGTTGACGGCGACCGGGCTGACATTGAGGACGATTTTGCCGTTTTCGACATAATCGCGTGGTATGTAGGCGTAATCGTTTTCGGCGTTGACCAGAACGTAGGGGGTCATCTGGTTATCGACGATCCAGTCATAAATAGCACGAAGCAGATACGGCTGGCTGGGCGTCATGGACATGGCAATACCTTTCGGGTTTATTCGTCTTTCATTTCCTTCTCACCCTCGGTGAGACTCTGTTTGAAGGACTCCCGTTCAAACATGCGCTCGGCATAATCAATCACTGGTTTGGCCGCGGACGGCAGCTCTATTCCGTAGGAGGGCAGGCGCCACAACAGGGGAATAACAGTGCAGTCGATCAGGGAGAATTCTTCTCCCAGGAAAAACGGCTTCTGATCGAAAATCGGTGAAACCGACATCAGACTGTCGCGCAGCTCCTTGCGGACCTTGTCGCTGGCGGTGCTCGGATTGCCCAACTGATGGGCCAGACGGTACCAGTCACGTTCGATGCGATGCAGCATCATGCGGTTGCGCGCCCGCGAGACCGGGTCGACCGGCATCAGTGGCGGATGAGGAAACCGCTCGTCCAGGTACTCCATGATCACCTGGTGCTGGAACAGCACCAGATCCCGATCCACCAGGGTGGGAACGTCGTTGTAGGGATTGAGATCCTTGAGGTCTTCCGGCGTGTCGCCAAGGTCGACGTTGTGTATGTCGTAGTTGATGCCCTTCTCCGCCAGTACGATACGTACCATGTGGCAGTAGGGGCAGGTATTACCCGAAAACAGGGTCATTGCCAAACGTCGATTGGCCATTTGCGCCATAACTTACTCATCCCAGTGCTGTGTTCAGAAATAAAACAGGGGGAACCGGTGGCTCCCCCTGTTTATTATACCGAACTTGTCCCGTAGTTTGGCGCTTTACGCGGGAAAATTCATACCTTCTCGTACGCAAGTGCCTGATTCGGCGTGATCCGGCCCGACATCACGCCGGACCGGCTCCGCTGTTTCAGGACGCAGGGCCCCGTCACAGCACCGTTTTAGTGGACATCCCGCCAGTATTCTTTCTTCAGCGCATAGGCGAAGAAGAACAGGATAACCAGGAACAGGATAACCCAGACACCGATCTTGTAGCGATCCAGCTTGGCCGGCTCACCCACATAGACCAGGAAATTGACCAGATCACGCATGGCATCGTCATATTCGGCCGGGCTCATGGAGCCTTCCTTGACGAATTCGTAATCGACCAGTTCCTTGACCTCTTCGCCGTCCGCATTTTCATGCGTCTCGTAGACCGGCTTTTTCAGGCCTTCCAGCTCCCACAGCACATGGGGCATGCCAACCAGCGGAAATGCCTGGTTGTTGACGCCCATCGGCCGGGACTCATCCACATAGAAGGTCTTCAGATAGGTGTAGAGCCAGTCGGGCCCCCGGGAGCGGGCCACGACGGACAGATCCGGCACCTTGGTCCCGAACCAGCCCTCGGCCGCTTCACCGGGCATGGCATTTTTCATCAGCGAACCGCTTTTTGGGGTTTCTCCCTGCGGCTGCTTGGAAAAATCGGCCACGGGCATCAGATTCTGCACCACCTGCTCATCGCTCAGACCGAGGTCCTTGCCCATACGGTTGTAACGCATGTAAGAGAGGGAGTGACAGCCCATGCAGTAATTGACGTACAACTGGGCGCCCCGTTGCAGGGAGGCCTTGTTATTCAGGTCAACATCCGCATCCAGCAGCTTGACGCCCCCGCCGGCGGCCATAGACACAACCGGTGCCATCATCAACAAAAATGCAGTCAGTTTTTTCATCATTTGTCAGTCACCCTTTCCGGAACCGGTTTGGTTTTGTCAATTTTGGTGTACCAGGGCATCAGCAGGAAAAACGCAAAGTACAGCGCGGTGAAGATCTGCGCCAGCAGCGTTTTGACCGGTGTAGAAGGCTGTACGCCCAGATAACCCAGAATGACAAAACTGATGACAAGAATGGCCAGGGCAATCTTGAACAACGGACCACGGTAACGTACTGATTTGACCGGGCTGCGATCCAGCCAGGGCAGGAAGAACATCACTACGATCGCCGCACCCATGACCACGACGCCGGGGAACTGCGAGCCGAACATCGGCGGGATCGCCCGCAACATGGCGTAGAACGGCGTGAAATACCAGACCGGGGCAATGTGTTCCGGCGTCTTGAGCGGATCGGCCGGCACGAAGTTAGCGTGCTCGATAAAGTAGCCGCCCATTTCCGGGGCAAAAAAGGCCACGGCAAAGAAGAAAATGAGGAACACCACCACACCGGCAATATCCTTGACCGTGTAATAAGGGTGGAACGGAATGCCGTCGACCGGCTTGCCGTTGGCGTCCTTGTTCTTCTTGATTTCAACACCGTCGGGATTATTGGAACCGACTTCGTGCAGGGCCAGAATGTGTGCCACAACCAGGGCAATCAGCACCAGCGGCAGGGCAATCACGTGGAAGGCAAAGAAGCGGTTCAGGGTGGCATCGCCGATAACATAGTCACCGCGAATCCAGACCGACAGCTCCTCACCGACGAACGGCACGGCGGAGAACAGGTTAACGATAACCTGCGCGCCCCAGTAGGACATCTGGCCCCAGGGCAGCAGGTAGCCAAAGAACGCTTCCGCCATCAGCGCCAGATAAATCAGCACGCCGAAGATCCAGATCAACTCACGCGGATTCTTGTAGGAACCGTACATCAGGCCGCGATACATATGCAGATACACCACGATAAAGAACGCCGAAGCGCCGGTGGAGTGCATATAACGGATCAACCAGCCCCAGTTCACATCCCGCATGATGTACTCGACCGAGGCAAACGCCAGCCCGGCATCGGGCTTGTAATGCATGGTCAGGAAGATACCGGTGACGATCTGGATAACCAGCACCAGCAAGGCGAGCGAACCGAAAAAGTACCAGAAGTTGAAGTTTTTCGGCGCGTAATATTCGGACAGATGCTCCTTCCACATCTTGCTCAGCGGGAAGCGGGCATCGATCCAGTTCATCAGGGATTGTGTTTTGGTCATTATGCTGCCCCTCCGTCTTCGCCAACCAGAACCACAGAATCGCTCAGGAATTTGAACGGCGGGATGACCAGGTTGGTCGGTGCCGGCACGCCGGAGTAGACACGGCCGGCCAGATCAAACTTGGAACCGTGGCAGGGGCAGAAGAAGCCGCCTTTCCACTCCTTGCCACCCAGATCCTTGGCGCCCAGCTCGGGGCGGTAGGTCGGGGAACACCCCAGGTGAGTACAGATTCCGATCAACACGGCAATTTCAGGATTATCTTCGCGGGCACGGAATTCATTCTGCGCATAGGCCGGTTGTTGCGGCGCCTGGGACTGGGGATCCGCGAGCCTGTCGTTCAACGTGGGCAAATCTTCCATGTTTTGCTCGGTACGCCGCACCACCCAGATCGGCTTGCCTCGCCATTCCACGGTAACCCGCTCGCCCGGCGCCAGTTTGCTGACATCCACTTCCACCGGCGCGCCGGCCGCCTGGGCCCGGGCGCTGGGATTCATGGACTGGATAAACGGAATCGCTATGCCGACTACGCCTACTGCGCCCACCACACTGGTGGAGGCAAGCAGAAACCGGCGTCGGCTGGTATCAATGCCATCGGTACTCATTTGAAAACTATCTCCCCGACTCAGATATGAACGATCACGGCCGACAACCGGCTGTCATCAAAAAATGCGCTAGTGAAATCGCTGTGCCCAAATAATAAGAATTTCAGAATGTGGTAAACATCCGAGATTTCAGGCGCGCATAGTTTCGCGTATCGAGCCACCGGGGTCAAGAAAACCACGTAGTTCACCCGGTAGTTCAACAAGTTACTGTTTTCACCGGCCTCAGGCCGGATTGTCGATATCGATAAATTGCTGCTCGATACCAAAATGTTCTGCCACATGCTCGCCCAGAGCCCGTGCCCCGTAACGCTCCGTGGCGTGGTGACCGGCCGCGTAAAAATGAATCCCATTTTCCCGCGCCAGGTGTACCGTCTGTTCGGAAACCTCACCGGTCAGATAGGCGTCCACTCCCAGGCGGATCGCCTCCTCGATCAGCCCCTGGGCCCCGCCAGTACACCAGGCCAGTTTACTCACCGGCGCCGGGGCCTCGCCCACATGCAGCGGGGCGCGTCCCAGCCGCTCGGCGATCTGCCCGGCCAGTGCCTCCCCCGACAGCGGCTCGGGCAGGCCGCCATACAGGCCAATGGCCGGGTTCCCCGGCGGCCCGAAGCTACCAGCCACCTTCAGCCCCAGCACCTTCGCCAGCTGCACGTTGTTGCCATAAACCGGATGTGCGTCCAGCGGCAGGTGATAGGCCAGCAGGCTGATCTTATTCTCCAGCAGGCGGGCGATTCGCCGTTTTTTGATCCCGACGATCGGCGCCGCCTCGCCCTTCCAGAAATAACCGTGATGCACCAGCAGGGCATCGGCCCCCGCCTCGACCGCCGCCTCAATCAACGCCTGGGAGGCGGTCACGCCACACACCAGCCGGTTGATCGTCACGCTACCTTCCACCTGCAACCCATTGGGACAGTAATCGGTGAAGCGCTCCACTTCCAGCAAATCGTCCAGATACCGTACCAAATCACTCAGCTGCACCATGCGAAACCCGTCTCCATCAGTTATTATCCGGTGAACTCACACAGTGTAACCAATTCCTGATCATGATGCGCCTGACCCGTACGCTTAAATTCATTATCCAGTTTGCCGTTCTCGGCCTGGCTGTGGCGTTTGTCGTCCTTTATTTATTGTCTGACAGCCCCTTGCCTTTCGGCGACAAGCCGGTGGTCGAGCTGCGCGAGGCCCCGCCGCGTGAATCATCCGGCCGCGGCGAAGGCCCTGTCTCCTATGCCGATGCAGTGGAAGCCGCCGCGCCGGCCGTGGTCAACATCCACTCCAAAAAGGTTGTCACCCGCGAGGCCCATCCATTACTGGACGATCCCATTTTTCGCCACTTTTTCGGCGACAACTTCGGCCCTCCGCGCGAACGCGAAGAGACCAACCTCGGTTCGGGCGTGATCATCAGCGAACAGGGCTACATCCTCACCAATAATCACGTCATCAGCGGCGCCGAAGAGATCCGGATCGCCCTGCCCGATCAACGCAGTGCCAATGCCACCGTGGTCGGCACCGACCCCGACACCGATCTGGCCGTGCTCAAGGTCGAGCTGGACGCATTACCGGTCATCACCCTGGGGCGCTCAGACCAGCTTCGGGTCGGTGATGTCGTTCTGGCCATTGGCAACCCTTTCGGCGTCGGCCAGACCGTCACCTCCGGCATTGTCAGTGCCACCGGCCGCAATATGCTCGGCATCAGCACCTTCGAAAATTTCATCCAGACCGATGCCGCCATCAACCCCGGCAACTCCGGCGGTGCTCTGATTACCGCCCATGGCGAGCTGATTGGTATCAACACCGCCATCTTCTCGCGCAGCGGTGGCTCGCAGGGCATCGGCTTCGCCATCCCCACCAGCCTGGCACGGGATGTCATGCAACAAATTATCGAACATGGCGAGGTCAAACGCGGCTGGCTTGGCGTCGCCATTCAGAACATTAATGATAATCTCGCTGAATCGCTGGACCTTGATGAAGATCAAAAAGGTGTCATCATCACCAGTATTCTCAATCAGGGCCCGGCCGACGACGCCGGTCTGCAACCCGGCGATGTCATCACGCAGATCAACGACAAGGCGGTGACCGATGTCGCCAATGCCCTGGATATCATCAGCAACCACCGCCCCGGCGACAGGATCACCATCAACATTATCCGGCAGGGCAAGTCGATGAAGAAAACGGCCCGGGTCACCCAGCGCCCGAAACAGGAGCAATAACACCCGCCATGTCAGCCATGGCGGGCCGCCGGGGCTTACCGTTGAGCTCAGCCGGACTTCTGCAGTCCCCAGGGCTGGCGAAGTGCCAGTACCACCAGCGGAATCAGGACCAGGCTCAGCACCAGCGGTCCGTATATCAGCAAGCTGACACTGTAGTCGGGCTGTGCCACGAATCGCACGGCATCGATCATCCAGGCATGAATAATCAACAGGACTATCCCGTGCAGGGTTACCAGAGGGCCGCTTTTCAGTGTCACAGCAAGGGAATAGACAAAATAGGGCAATAGCCCGGCCGCCAGAATCCCGGCGTGCAGGTGATAGCCCAGTGCCAGTTGCGGTTCAAATGACGCGATAAATGCCAGTAACACGCCAATGACGATCATGCCATATTCAACAAATTTTAAACGGGTGTTCGTCATACAGCCCCCTGT
>NZ_JAVLAZ010000010.1:0-4137 GCF_031581315.1 Thiohalophilus sp. | reverse complement strand
GAGCGGTTTAACCTCGTCGAACGACCCGTTTGGAGACGTGAACAATGAGTGAGTATATCCAGGCAGGCGAATTACAGATCGACCGTCTGTTGCATACCTTTATTATAGAAGAGGCCTTGCCCGGTACCGGCATCGAGGCCGGGCAGTTCTGGAATGCCTTATCCGAGGCCGTCCACCAGTTTGGTCCGCGTAACCATGAACTGCTCGAACAGCGCGACCAGTTCCAGGCCAGGATAGACGACTGGCATCGGGAACATCCCCGGTTTGATGCCGCTGCCTACAAACAGTTTCTGATCGATATCGGTTACCTGTTACCCGAAGGTGAAAAGTTCACCATCACCACCGCCAACGTGGATGACGAGATCGCGCAGGTTGCCGGCCCGCAACTGGTCGTACCCTTAACCAATGCCCGTTATGCCCTCAATGCCGCCAATGCCCGCTGGGGCAGTCTTTACGATGCTCTCTACGGCACCGATGTGATCGATGAATCTGGCGGCGCCGAACAAACGGCCCAATACAATCCAAAACGCGGTGAGAAAGTTGTTGCCCGGGCGATGACGCTGCTCGATGAGATTGCTCCGCTGGAACAGGGTAGCCACGCCGATGTGCGTCATTACCGGATCATGAACGGGGCTCTGACCATTGAGCTGACAGGGGGCCACTCCACCACGCTAAAGCAACCGGCACAATTCACCGGATTCAATGGCCATACCGACGCCCCCACTACAGTCCTGCTGGGCAACCACGGTCTGCATATCGAGCTGCAAATCGATCGCGATCATCCTGTTGGTAAAACCCACCCGGCGGGTATCAAGGATATCCTGCTGGAAGCGGCACTCACCACCATTCAGGATCTGGAGGATTCAGTCGCCACGGTGGATGCCGAAGACAAGGTACTGGCCTATCGCAACTGGCTGGGGCTGATGCGGGGCAATCTCGAGGACACCTTCTCCAAGGCCGGTAGAATGATGACCCGGCGTCTGAATGGGGATCGGGATTATCTCTCCCCGCAGGGTCAGTCTTTCACCCTGCACGGACGCAGCCTGTTACTGGTGCGTAACGTCGGCCATTTTCTCCACACTGACGCCGTGACAACCCATTACGGCGCACCGATCCCCGAAGGCATACTGGATGGCCTTGTGACCACGTTGATCGCGTTACATGATATCCAGGGCGACAGTGAGCTCGGCAATTCCCGCACGGGCAGCATCTATCTGGTCAAACCCAAGATGCACGGCCCGGAGGAAGTCGCTTTTACCAACGAGTTGTTCGACTTCATAGAGGATCAACTGCAACTGGCCCGCCATACTCTGAAGATGGGCATCATGGACGAGGAGCGACGTACCTCCATCAATCTTAAAGAGTGTATCCGTGCTGCAAAAGATCGGGTGGTCTTTATCAATACCGGGTTTCTCGATCGTACCGGTGATGAAATCCACACCAGCATGGAAGCCGGTCCGATGATGCGCAAGGGGGCAATGAAAGAAAGCACCTGGATCCGGGCCTATGAAAAGATCAACGTCGAAACCGGTCTGGCCTGCGGTTTCAGTGGCAGGGCGCAGATTGGCAAGGGCATGTGGGCCATGCCGGATAATATGAAAGCGATGCTGGCTGCCAAGATCGATCACCCCCGCGCCGGCGCCAACACGGCCTGGGTCCCCTCCCCTACTGCTGCCGTACTGCATGCCATCCACTACCACCGGATCAATGTCTTTGAACAGCAGGAGACCCTCGTCAGTGACGCTCGCACGCCGGTCGATGATCTGCTGGTCATTCCGCTGATGGATAACGCACAACCTGATACTGACGCCATAACGCAGGAACTGGAAAACAATGCCCAGGGTATTCTCGGTTACGTGGTGCGCTGGATAAACCAGGGTATCGGTTGCTCCAAGGTGCCGGATATCAACAATATGGGGCTAATGGAAGATCGGGCCACTCTCCGCATCGCCAGTCAGCACATTGCCAACTGGCTGCATCACGGCCTTTGCGATGCCGAGCAGGTGCTGGCTATCATGCAGCGCATGGCACAAAAGGTCGACCAGCAGAATCGTGATGACCCGACCTATACCCCGATGGGACCGGATTTCAACAACAGTCAGGCATTTCGGGCAGCGTTTGACCTGGTTATCAAGGGTCGTGAACAGGCCAACGGCTATACCGAACCGTTACTCTATTCACATCGGCGCATCGTTAAGGAAAAAGCCCGACCCTGAATCTGGCCAAGTGTTGCAGATGCCAGCACAGAGCAATCGCACAGGCGAGTGCCTGAATAAGCATTCCAAATGCCCTGTCATATTGTTAAAAGATTGCTTCGCTTCGCTCGCAATGGCCGAAAATAAGGGTGTTATTGCGAGGAACAAAGTAACGAAGCAATCTTTGCTGGACCGATGCTCGGAATACTTGTTCAGCTGGATAATGCTAACCACCTTTTACGATATCCATAAAGCTGCGGGGATAATGAACCGCATACCCCTGAGCAAAATGCACGCCCATATCCTGCAACAGCTTCAGGGTATTATCATTTTCAACAAACTCGGCAACAATCATTTTATCCATCGACTGACCAATATCGCTGATCGCATTAACCATGACCCGATCGGTAGCATCCGTGACAATATTGCGTACGAAATTGCCATCAATCTTGATAAGATCAACCGGCAATTGTCGTAAATAACCAAACGACGACAACCCCGAACCAAAATCATCGAGAGCAAAAGTACAGCCAAGATCGCCGAGACGTTCCATGAAGACACGGGCATCTGTGAGACTTCTGACCGCCGCCGTCTCGGTAATTTCGAAACAGATTTTTTCTGCCGGAACGGCATGACGTTCAAACAAACCGACCACAAAATCGAGAAAATCCAGATGATCGAATGAACAGCCAGAAATATTGATATGGCAGGCATCCAGCGTCGCAAGATGCTCCGGATGGCTGCCAAGCTGAACGAGCACATGCTCAATAACCCAGCGGTCGATCAAATGCGCGATATCAAACCGTTCCGCGGCCGGTAAAAAAGCGCCCGGCGGCAATACACGGCCATCCTCATCCCGCATGCGCACAAGCACTTCATAACGTCTCTGCTCCGCACTCGATAAAGAGGTAATGTACTGGGCGTCCATAAACAACCGGTTATCATCAATCGCCGCATGAATGCGACCAACCCATTCCATTTGCTCGTGCCGCTCGACCAGCGCCTGGTCATCGTCATCGACAAGATGAATACGGTTTCGCCCCTGTTCCTTGGCCAGATAACACGCCGCATCGGCCATCCGTAACAAGCTGGTCGTATCCACACTGGCGGAAGTAATCGGCACGATTCCGATACTGCAACCAATATTGAAACTTCGATCTTCCCAGGCAAACCGTGTCGCGTTCAGGGTTTGGCGCAGTTTATCAGTCAGCTCGATCGCCTTGTCGGGATCACAATATTCCAGTATCAGCGCAAACTCATCACCACCCAGGCGAGCCAACACATCGCCTTTGCGCAAATGCTGGCTGAGCATTTCCGCCACCTGCCGCAGCAGATAATCACCAACAAAGTGGCCCGAGGTGTCATTGATAATCTTGAACTGATCCAGGTCGATAAAGCACAGGGCGTGAACGGAGTTTTCATTTCTGGCATGATTCAACGCATCATCCAGATAACGCTCAAATGCCCGGCGGTTAATCAACCCGGTTAACTCGTCGTGACTGGCCTGATAACTCAGCTCGGCCGACAACCGGTGTGATTCGGATATGTCTTCGATAATCGCGAGATAACAGGCATGTGAATCAGTTTGCTCCGCAAAGCGGGATAATGTCACTCTAATCCAGGCTGTCTCGCCATCACCTCGAAGCATGCGCAGCTCCATTGTGTGCGTGGCAAACGGCTCGATGATTATTTCTCCAAAAACGTCCGCCCTGTTTTTTCTATCTTCCGGATGAACAAGCTGTGAATAATCCAGCTTGAGTATTTCTTCTCGGGGATAGCGTAATATCTCACACAGCGCCGGGTTCACCTCCAGCAGGTGACCCTCCTCCGCCATCTGCGCAATCCCTACCCCGGCCTGTTCGAAAGTCGCACGGAACTTTCTCTCGGAACTTCGCAACGCCCGGGTCAGCCGCTGAATCAATGTCATGGCGATAACGCCAAA
>NZ_JAVLAZ010000084.1:0-10127 GCF_031581315.1 Thiohalophilus sp. | reverse complement strand
AACTTCGCAACGCCCGGGTCAGCCGCTGAATCAATGTCATGGCGATAACGCCAAAGATAATAAAGAATACAATACTTGCCAGCGACAATATTGTCGGCATCATTCGCGCAAGTCGAGTCATGGCACTGCGAAACGTCGTGGCCTGTACGCCCAGCTTGTCGCTGGCCGTGGCCAGTTGTTCCCTCAACTCACCCAGCCGCCGGGAGGAAGGTTCTTCGGACTGCCATTCGCGCGCCAAATCATCGGCAATTTCCTCCAGCTCCAGAATTTGCCGATCACTGTCCTGCCACGCCCTCACTGCGTCACGAAAATACGGGGCATCGGAAAAAAATCGAAACAATACGATAACGCGCGGAATGTCCGAGGGATGAAACTGGCCGCGCAGAAATCCCTCACGAGCCGCTGTATAGTCGAAAGGTTCATTCTCCATCGCCCTGCGAGCCTGGAGATCGCCCAATGGAATATCGTGCCAGCGGCGCGCACGCTTCAGCGTTTCGGCATTCCCGGTCCGCGCATACTGTTCAAGATAATAGACCGTCTTGATCTGGCCCCGGGACCAAACAGCTTCTCCAGACAGATAGGCTGCGACACCGGACTGAATCTGGACCACCGCCACAGTAAATGCCGCCGCCAGTATGGCCAGAGCAAAAAGCCCTGCTATTAATCTCAGATAGCGGACCCTCTGCTGCGGATCGCTGCCAAGCTGCTGTCTGTCAGCCACATTCTCTTCCTTCTGTCGATAACAAAGAGAAACATCTTCGCAACAGCTTTCTCTTATTAATAATTACTTCGACAGCCCCCCGTGAACCTTTAATTTCCATTCAAAAGTAAGGGTAAACCCTGATCAAAAACCGGCAAAAACCCTCTCGTTTGCAGGTTATAACCCTTGAAAGCCGCTCCGTGTGGGATTAATCGTCATAACCGGCCAGGGTGTCAGCCCTGCCGAACATGGCATGGTCAGCGGCAGGAAAATGTTTTATCGACACAAATCGGAAGTGCCGGAGCTGTTGGAAAGATTCTGCAAGGTCCGAATATCTTGGCAATAAAACCGAATCGATAACGCCCACACTGAAGTCTCATTGACTCAAACAAAGTGCATGCCGACGCCAACCTTATACTTTCCCTAATACCCCGACACCTTGTTGATAGAGCTATTTTAAATTCCGCTACCGGTTGAGCTCGACGGCGCAGACTGTCGGCAACATCGGTGACAACTGTTTCAGGCCATGTCGGCAATGTCGTTTTATCAGTTACCCGTTACTGCATTCCAAGACCAAACATAGCTCATAGGCAATCATTCCCATTTGTAATATCGATATTTACTTATCAATGTTACCGATAGACTTGGGCTGGCGTTGACGTGGATATCCCACTCCGGGTGGTTTGAAAAATATTGCAATTCATATGTCTGTAAAACAATAACCCAGGCTACAGGTTCCCCTTGCAGGTAAGTCCTGCCCCTGTCCTGTAACAGGTGAGAGACCAGATGGAACAGATCATCATACTGATACCGGGGTTACCAATCCTCTCGGCCTTGCTGACTCATCTGTTGGGTTCTCGCATGGGTCGGCGGGTCGCGCGACTGAGTGTCACCGGGACAATGCTCACTTTCGGGCTGTCCGTCGCCGCCCTGTGGATGGTCATCGCCGGCCATGGTCCGCAAACCGTCAGCCTGTTCGGTTCCGGTGCGCTGCTGTTGCTCGACCCGCTGAGTACACTGATGACGGTAGTCATCGCCGGCATCAGTCTGGTCGTGCATGTTTATTCCCTGCGTTATATGGCCGAAGAGGTCGGTTACAGCCGCTTCTTCGTGCTGCTCGATCTGATGACCGCCTCGCTGCTGGTGATGGTCACCGCCGGCGATCTGCTGACCCTGCTTATCGCCTGGCAACTTGTCGGGGTTCTGCTCTATTTTCTGCTCGGCCAGAATACCCGGGATGTTTATGCGTATCGCTATGCGTTCTGGACCAAGATCACCTATCGCATCGGCGATCTGCCGTTGCTGATTGCCGCGGTGTTGCTCTACCAGGCCTACGGCACCGGCTCGCTGCCGGCGATATTCGAACAGATCAGCACCGATCCGGGCCCCCACCAGGTGCTCGGCTGGCCGCTGATGGATGTGGTCGCGGGACTCATCGCTCTGGCCGCTTTTGCCCGCTCGGCCCAGTTTCTGCTGCATACCTGGCTGCCCTACAGCATGTCCGGCCCGACGCCTGTCTCGGCGCTGATGCACGCCGGAATCGTCAATGCCGGCGGTTTTTTGATCAATCGCTTCGCACCGGTGTTCGTGCATAGCTCGGAGATTCTGCACTGGGTCTTTATCGTCGGCCTGGTTACCGCAGTGATCGGCTCGGTACTGATGCTCACCCAGAACGACATCAAGAAGTCGCTGGGTTACTCCACCATGGGCCAGATGGGCTTTATGATCATGGAGTGCGGCATCGGCGCCTTCTCGCTGGCCATTTATCATCTGATTGCCCACGGGCTGTTCAAGGGCACCCTGTTTCTTGGCGCCGGTAATGTCATCCATGCCGCACGCGGCGACGATGGCGTACCCAAGGAGGACCTGTATACCTTCGTGGTCGAACGCCGCCCGGTTCGTCAGCGCGTGCCCTGGCGACTGATGGCCGCCATTACCCTGCTGGTGCCGATCACGATTCTGGTAGCCGCCCACTGGCTGGTCGCGGAAGATTATTTCCAGAAACAAAGTGCCATCGTATTGCTGTTCTTCGGCTGGATCACCGGGGCGCAACTGATCTTTACCACTTACCGGATGCGGACCCGCAATCTGCGCCGGCTGATTACGCTGAGTATCTTTTCTTTCGCCGTGGTGGTACTCGGCTACACGTTAATCAGTCACGCCTTCGATCTGTTTTTATATCCCGATCCGGCGTTTCGCGAACAGATCTATGCGGCGGCGGACTTTGATCTGTTCTGGTTCGATCTGCTGATGGGTCTGATTGCGCTGGTTATCATTTTTGGCTGGATTATCATCAGCTTCACCGATCAAAACGGCAACCACAAAGGCCAGTATCGCCGCCGTCTCTGGCTGTCGTTCTATGCGTTGATCTCGCGCGAGTTTTATCTCACCGATCTCTATACCCGATTCAGCCGGGCCCTGCTGACCTTCGCGGGACGGCTCAATCTCTGGTTGAGGTGGATCTGATATGCCAACCGGAGCCTATCTTCTGATCGGCCTGTTCCTGCCACTGTTCCCGCTGAGCATGGGCTTCAACTTTGTGCTGGGTAAAAGCCGCTCTGCGCTGTTGCGCATAGTGCTGTTGCTGCTCTGGCCACAGATCGGCCTGCTCCTGTTGCAGACGCTGGACAGTCCCGTGCCTGGCTGGATAGTTCCGCTGGCCCTGTTCACCGCCGCGCTGTATGCCCTGCGCGCCCTGGCCCTGCGCGATGTGGGACAGTGGAGCGGCTTTCTGGCCACCTCGGCCTGGGCCCTGCTGTGGATTGCGCGCCAGGGTGATATGCCGATGTTACAACTGCATCTTTTCGCGCTGGGTTTCAGTGCCCCCCTGGTGTTGCTGACACTGCTCGGCGCGGGGCTGGAACGCCGCTTTGGCGCGGCCTATACCGGCCTCTACGGCGGCCTGGCCGAATCGCTTCCTCGCTTTAGCGCGATACTCGTGCTGGTGGTGCTGGCGATTATCGCCACGCCCCTGTTCCCCACGTTTTTCATCATGCTCGCCACCGTGATGCAGGCTGCCACACTCATGCCGCTGCTGGCCGTCGGGGTCGCCCTCGTCTGGTTACTCTGGAGCTGGGCGGGGGCGCGCCTGTTGCAGGGACTCATCGTCGGCCCGGCGGGAGCCGATGCGGTAATCGATCTCAATCGCATCGCCACCGGGGCGTATGCGCTGGCATTAACCCTGCTGGTGGCGAGCGGACTGTACGGCCTCGGAGTCCTGTTATGACATTGCCCCTGGGACAACAACTGAAAATTCGCACCATGATCTACGTGGCCGGCGAACCGATTCCGTTTTTCTGGCCCATGCGTTCGTTCATTCACCATAACCCGCTGCACGGCCTGGAACATCTGCCCTTCTCCGAGGCGGTGAAAACCGGCTCGCAGCTGTTTCATGGACGGGGCTTTTTATCCCGGCACGAATACCAGCGTTATCTGGCGCAGGACAAGGTCGACCGGGGTGCGCTGGCCGCCGGAATCGATGAGTTTGTGGCGCAGCAGCCGGTGATTCCCGGCGTCGATCTGTCGCACTGGTTGATGACATTACTCACCCGCAGCGACCAACCGATCAGGCGGGCTGCGTCGTTGGCCGACGCGAAGGATGTGCAGGCCGTTATCCAGCAGACGGAACCACCCGGGACAACGATCGATCCCGACACCCTGACGGCGACGCTGCGTGACACCCTGCTGGACGCCTGCCCGTTATATGAAGCGGTAGACCGGCTCTATGGTACCGGGATCGGTGCCGAGCTGGATGAGCTGGTGATCAAAAGCTGTCTCGATTTCTTCGACGAGGGTCAGTCAGTCTGGCAAATGCCCGGTCGCAAGCAGGGCCTGTTCAGCGCCTGGCGCGAGCTGGCCCTGCGTAACGCCCGGCTGTTTATGCGCGGTCTGCATATCGAGCGGATTCTGGAAAATGAACAACACCCCGAAGGCGTGATTGCCTCGGTGATGAGTGAGCTGGGCATTCCCGAGGACAAATGGGTCAGCTGTTTCTCTCGCGAGCTGTCCCGCCTGCACGGCTGGGCCGGCTTCATTCGCTGGCGGGCCAACGCCAAACATTATTACTGGAGCCAGCGCTATCCCGCCGACCTGGTCGACTTTCTGGCGATACGCCTGACCCTGGGCCTCGCCCTGCTCGCCGAACGCGCTCGCCAGCGGATCGCGACCGATCGGCCCGCGTTGGAGACCCTCATTCAAACCCGGCCCCGGGAAACCTGGCTGCGCCATGAATTACACAGCGGTGCCATACTGCCCGCCTACGCACAACGGGTGGAGCAAACCCTGGCCCGCGGGCGCGCCCACGCCATTGAACAATGCTTTGACGACTATGTCCGAGCGAAACGCCGCCACGACGCCGAAGACCAGGCCGACCGCCTGCGCAAGCTAGCGGCCCAGACCGATGCGAGCGCCGCGCTCGAGACCCTGACACCCGGGCAACTGGCCGAACTGATGCAGGTGCTGCAAAAATTCGAAGGCGAGGAAGGCATGCTCTGGCTGCGCGCGATGGAGGCCCATGCCATGGATGCAGTCCTGCGGGAAGTCAATCTGACCCCGCCGGCCCCGCGCGACAAACGCCCCTTTGCCCAGGCCCTGTTTTGCATCGACACCCGCTCCGAGCGGATTCGCCGTCAACTGGAACACGCGGGAGATTATCAGACCTTCGGCATCGCCGGTTTCTTCGGCGTGCCCATCAGCTTCATGGAACTGGGCAAGGGCAGTGAAACCCATCTGTGCCCGGTGCTGCTCAAACCGAAAAACCTGGTTCTGGAAATGACGGCCACGGAACCGGAGGATGTGGCCGCCACCACTGCGCTGGAAAAGGTACTGCACGAGCTGAAGGAATCGGTCTTCACGCCGTATGTCACCGTCGAGGCCATCGGCATGCTGTTCGGCTTCGACATGATCGGCAAAACCTTCATGCCGCAAAGCTATAACCGCTGGCGCCAGCGCCTGTTTCGCGACAAACCCGCGACCCACCTGTTACTCGATAAGCTGGATCGCGAACAGGCCGATTCCATCGTTCGCGCCGTACAGCGGGCGGTTGTAGCCAAAGCGGTCGAGCAGGCGTTCGAGCTCGAACCCGAAGCGGTGACTGATGACATGGTTCGTGAGCTGCGTGAGACCGCCCTGGGACATGCCGCACAGGCCCCGGCACTGCGCGAAGCAGTCAATCTGAGTGACGAAGCCGAACAGGCCTTTATCCAGCGCCTGCGCTCGGTCTACCGGATTGAGCCGGCCTTCGCCCGGCTGCAAATGGAGCAGCTGGCGCGGATCGGATTCAGTCTCGATGAGCAGACCAACTTCGTCAGCCAGGCCCTGCACTCGATCGGCCTGAACCGGGATTTCTCCCGCTTCATCCTGCTGGTCGGCCACGGCAGCACGTCCGAGAACAATCCCTATGAGTCGGCGCTCGATTGTGGCGCCTGCGGCGGCAATCACGGACTGATCAATGCCCGTGCGCTGGCCCAGATGGGCAACAAACCCCGGGTCCGTCAGCGACTGCGTGCCCAGGGGATCGAGATCCCCGACGATGCCTGGTTCCTGCCGGCCCTGCACGACACCACCACCGATGAGATCAAACTGTTCGACCTCGATCGGCTGCCGTCCTCGCACGTGGTCTATCTCGATCGCCTGCGCAGCGGCCTGACCGGTGCCTCAAGAATGTGCGCACAGGAACGCCTTCCCGAACTGCAACTGACGGCGGGTGAATGCGATCCGGCCGAAGCCAATCGCCATACCCGGCGCAACGCCATGGACTGGTCGCAGGTGCGTCCCGAATGGGGCCTGTCCGGCAACGCCTATTTCATCATCGGCCGCCGTCAGCTGACCCGGCACCTGTCACTGGAAGGCCGTGCGTTTTTGCATTCCTATGATTATCGCGCCGATCCCAAACAGCGCCTGCTGGAGAGCATCCTCACCGGCCCGCTGGTCGTCGGCCAGTGGATCAACATGGAACACTATTTTTCCACCGTGGATAACGAACGCTTCGGCAGCGGCAGCAAGGTCTATCACAACGTGGCCGGGCGCTTCGGGGTCATGACCGGCAATCTCAGCGATCTGCGCACCGGCCTGCCAGCCCAGACCGTGCTCGATCAGGGCCAGCCCTATCATCAACCGATCCGGCTGATCACCGTCATCGAAGCTCCCTACGAACATGCCCGTCAGGCCATCGAGGCAGTAGTGACGATCAAGAACCTGGTGCGTAACGGCTGGGTGCGACTGTTGATCATCGATCCGGATCAGAACACGGCCCATATCTACGATCAGGACGACTGGCATAGTCAGTCATTACCAGACGTTAACCCGGAAGAACAACCCACGGAGCCCACTGCATCATGAAAAACCTGAACTTCAGCCCGTTGAAAAAACTCGAGATTATCCTTGGCGGCGAACATCAGAGCTTTGCCACCGACGTACTGGATCGGGCCGGCGTCAAGGGTTACACCATTATCAACAACCTCTCCGGCAAAGGCAGTCACGGCTTTCATGAGGGGCACCTGATGTTCAACGAAGATGACGTGCTGATCATGATCATCGCCGCGGTGCCCGAAGATATGGTTAAGCCGATACTCGAAGGTCTGTCGCCCTTCTACAACGAGCATTCGGGTGTGGTGTTTATCTCCGACATTCAGGTAACACGACTGGTGAAGTTCAGCGATTAAGAACCGAGGTCAGGGCTCTGCACAGACGTTCAGTCCTCAAAATTCAGGCTGGCAATAATCCGGTTCAGGCGCCCCTGCTCTCCCTCATCACCCGGTGCCGCATTGGCACTGGCTGCCGCACGCGCTTCTTCTTCAATACGCCTGATATATTGTTCATTACAGGCCGTAACGGCCTGTTTGAGCGACTCCAGCAGCGGCGGGATCTCTTCCGGCTGACGAACCCAGGTTTCAATAAACAGGCCCCGGGACGAGTCGATTTTGACCGCATGCCCTTTTTTGGCGTTCAGCCGATTGAAATCCTCGCACCAGGCTTTCGGCGCCTGGTGGGAGAGTTTGAAATAGATGTCGATATAGGGCTCTTTACGTATCCGCGGCGGGCGCGTCTCGTCAACGCCGCAGATCCTGATGTCGCTGATACCTTCCATTATTACCTCCCGCAATCTTCACCCGAACCCACGGGATAATCCAGCATACGCGATAACTAACCACCCTGAATACCCGACCATACTCGCCATCTCAAAGCGCAGGGAGTCAGCAACCAGCATACCGACCGGCGTCAGTTGAAGGACGCCGCTTCCATTTCCAGGTAGATGCGATAGGCATTACCCCGGTTGCTGGCGTCGAAAGCCGGCATGTCCTCATAGTCTGACCAGTCGGTATTGCGATACGCCTCGTCAAACGGCACAAAATTCTGCGCCGCCTCGCCCATTTTCTCGCGCACGTATTTCAGATAGCCCTGGGTAAAACCGATTGCCTCGTGCACATCGTCAGAGGCATCGCCATGACCGGGAATGATAAAGCGGGGTGTCGGGTCCATCTTGTCGAGATAGGCCAGCCCCTGCAGCCAGCGTTCGACATCTGTATCCGGGCTGTCCAGAAAAGGAATCCGGCCCTTGTAGATCACATCACCACTGAACAGTACGCCGAGTTCCCTGATCAGCATGATACTGTCGCCCGGCGCGTGCGCCGGTCCCATGTGCCGCACCTCGAAGGTCAGTCCGCCCTGCTCGAAGCTATAGGTTTTTTCAAAGGTCGTATCCGGGGGTACCAGGTAGGTACTCTCATCCACCCAGGGGAACAGTGCCTGGCGGCGCTGTTCCAGTCGCTGCTGCCCCGCCTCACCCTGGCTGGCGCGATCCCCGCCGATATAGCCCAGCGCCTGTTGCTGCGCGATCACCTCGGGACTGCCGGCATGCTCGTCAAACGCCTGCAGGCCGTAAATATGATCGGCATGGTAATGGCTGATTACCACGTGTGTGACCGGCTTGTCGGTCACCTCGCGGATCCGCTGCAACATCCGGTAGCCCAGCGCCGGCGTGCCCAGCGCATCAAATACCACCACGCCCTCGTCGGTCACCACGAACCCGCCGTTGGAGGTATGCCCCTCGTTCACCGCATCGGGCACGCCCGACTTGCCGATAATGTAATACACCGGCGCCTCCGGCACCTTGTGTAATTCAAAGGGCAGACTGACCGCCCCGTAGGGCGTCTTGACCGGTTCGGCCAGAACCGAAACGCTCATCAGAGCCAGAAGCAATACAACAAGACCACGCACGCTATTCTCTCCCTTATGCGGAAAATTTCCGCGCTAACACATTATACAGCCAGGCAACGATCACCCCGCCAATCACCCCGTCGGCCAGAGCATACACGGTACCAAGCAGCACCGTGCCGACCCCGCCACCGGGATAAAAGCCCGGGTAGATCGAGCCGATCACCTCGAGAAAGGCGACGCCATACCCCGGCCAGATCAGATTCACCAGGCCCGTGAGCAAAATCGCCCCGCCCCAGAGAATCCCCAGAGTCAGACCCAGTGCCAGCGCATGTAATTTCATTGAGACCTCCTGTTCACTGCCAACAGCTGCCGGCAAGATAAACTATCTGTTTATATAGTATAGGCCCAAACGTCCCCGTACCCATACAGGCAAATTGCGGATCACCAGACCTTATTTGAGTGCGTCATACACGGAAAAGAACTGGCTGCAGCATGCCTCATCGCCCTGATCGTAATAGAGCGCGTTGAGAACAAAATCGACCGGCGGATCGAGCAGCCGCCCCTCCAGCAGAGTGTGATAGGAGGCCCCGCCGAGCAACCGGTGGACCTGGGTCAGATAGAGCCGGTTAATCACCCCGGCCGTCACCAGCGTCTCCAGCACTGCCGTGCCGGCGACCGAATAAATGCAGCAAAAGCCCTCGGCGGTGAGCGCCTCGATCAACGCCTGGCCCTCCACCTTGCGCCCTTGCCCGGCGATCAATACCGTCGCCCCGGCGGCCTGCAACGTTTTGATACGTTCGGGATCCGCCTGTGCCCCGGTGGCCACATACACCGGTCGATCCAGCTGTTCGCACAACACCTCCAGCGGCAAATCCAGACTGGCACTGAGCACCACCACCGCCGGCTGCGGCGCCAGCCCCTGCGCTTTGCGCCATTCATGCAGATCCGCATAGGCGGGATCGTCACTCAGCGGCAACGCATCCTGTGCCTCCCCGGCCGCAAAATCCCGTACATACCGTGCACTGGTCACCAGAATATCCGCCTGCGCCGCCAGCTCCTGGTACAACCGCCAGTCGCGCGGATTGGTAATCGCCGCCGGCACCCCCTTCTCCCCTGTCTCCGGATGCGCAATCGCAATCCGCCCGTCCAGGCTTTCGATAAAGTTGCTGTAGACCAGCGGCGTCTCCTGCAACTGTGCGCGATGCAGCGCATGCTGCAGATACAGTCCCTCCAGGGCGACATCCTCCTCACGGGAGGGAAACAGGCGGGT
>NZ_JAVLAZ010000083.1:5322-10445 GCF_031581315.1 Thiohalophilus sp. | reverse complement strand
CATTTATTCTAAGTATGGTTAAAAACGCCGAGGTACAAAGTCGCGGAGAAAAAATTTCATGTATTCTTCTATAGTAAGGGTGTCAAACAAACAGGCTCCAGCGCGGCCATGCATGACATACAGTGCAACAACAGAAAACCTATTCACTCTCGCAGAGACGCAACGGCGCCAGAAAACCTTCACTGTTTAATTCTTCGCGGCTTTGCGTCTCTGCGAGAGTTAATTTTATTATGATGCATCAGGCAGGCCCGATATTGCATTGGGGGTATCAGGCAATAGCCGGTTTGCCTGACACCGCTATCGCTATGTCAGGCCTACTTCTCTTGCAAAGACGCAACGACGCCAGAAAATCTTCCCTGTTTAATTCTTCGCGACTTCGCGTCTCTGCGAGAGTCAATTTTTATGATGCATCAGACAGGCATTTATCTGAGATCGAACTCACGCATCCAGGAGACTGAAACCCGCATTTCACCCGGGTCGGTGTTGGCCGGCCGGTCCTTGTCGCTCTTGTCCAGCGCGAAAGTGAACTCATCTTTTTTCAGCGCGACATGAATATGGTTGTAATCTTCCTCGGCCGAATCATCGAACTCATACATACCGAACAGTAATGTGGCATAAAGATCGTTGCCCAGCTCGGCATCGGTGCCGATACTCAGATAGATATCGTTGTCCTGACTGGTGCCGTCTTTTGACAGGGTATAGGCGCCCATGACAGAGAACAGATCAAAATCAAACTTGCCATAGAGTTCAGTGGCATCTGCACCGGTATTGGCAACCGGAAACTGGTACATGATAAGACCGGCATCGAAGGGAATATCACCGACGCTGCCCCTGTAGCCACCATACAGATCCAGCTCATACCCGTTGCCGTTACCGTAATTGGAGGTCCAGACACCGGCATACAGGTTCGCATCGTGCGTGTAATCGATACCGCCCTGCACGGCGGCCTGGTCATCGGTCTGGGTCACGCCGCGCCAGATATAATTGGACGTCACGCCCAGATTTCCGCTCAGTTCGCCCTGTGCCTGTGCCAGGCCCGACAGGCCAGCGCTCAACAATATGGCGGTTGCAATCTGTTTCATGGTTTCTCTCCCGTGATTGTTGTTATTCCCCTGGCGGGATTGTCCCGCCGGGCAGAAACATTATAATGATACTTTCATTCATCACCACCTGCAGGCCACTGACCCATGGCAAGCCCTGATATCGAACAACTGGTCGAACGCGTCATGGCGGCACTGCCCGATGGCGTTAAGGAAATGAAGCAGGAAGCCGACCAGCAACTGCGCGCCGCCCTGCAACGCACCCTGTCTCAAATGGACCTCGTCACCCGCGAAGAGTTCGACATTCAGCGCGAGGTGCTGCTGCGCACCCGCAGCAAACTCGAGGCCCTGGAACAGCAGGTCGCCGCTCTGGAGCAGACCCTCCAGCAGAGTCATCCTCCAACTGAATAAAATTAACCACCAAGACACGAAGACACCAAGAAAATCTTGATTCCCTGAATAGACCAGGTATTCCGATACTGATTGATCTTCTTGGTGTCTTGGCGTCTTGGTGGTGAGTTCCTGGTCAAACGGTTGCATCCACCGGCGGTTCGTATAAAAATCGGAGGACGACAAGGAAAGGTTGCAGGCCACCACCCAGCCTGCCACGGACAAGGGAATATGTCATGAGTCTTGCAGTGGTCTATACCCGCGCCCAGTGCGGCGTCGACGCCCCGCTGGTCAGCGTGGAAACCCATCTCTCCAACGGCCTGCCCGGCCTGTCTATCGTGGGCCTGCCGGAGACCGAGGTCAAAGAGAGCAAGGACCGGGTCCGTGCCGCCCTGCTAAACAGCCGTTTTGAATATCCTGCCCGGCGCATTACCGTCAACCTGGCCCCGGCCGATCTGCCCAAGGAGGGCGGCCGTTTCGATCTGGCCATCGCCCTGGGCATCCTGGCCGCCTCCGGTCAGCTCCCCGCCAGCGAACTGGATAAGTATGAATTTCTCGGTGAACTGGCCCTCGGCGGGCAGTTGCGTCCCGTGCGCGGTGCCCTGCCGGCCGCCCTGCACAGCGGCCAGGCCGAGCGTCGCCTGATCGTACCGCGCGATAACCTGGCCGAAGCCGCACTGGTAGGCGCGGCCGAAGTGATGGCCGCGGATCATTTAAGCGAGGTCTGTGCCCACCTGATTGGCCAGCAGTCGCTGGCGCTCGGTGAGCCGGGTGACCTACAAGCCACCGTGCCCGCTCCCCAGCCGGATCTGGCCGAGGTGCGGGCCCAGCACCAGGCCAGGCGGGCGCTGGAGATTGCCGCCGCCGGGGAACACAGCCTGTTGCTGGTCGGCCCGCCCGGTACCGGCAAGTCGATGCTGGCGCGGCGCCTGCCGGGGATCCTGCCGACCATGAGCGACGCGGAAGCGATGCAAAGCGCGGCGGTGCAATCCATCAGTCACCAGGGCTTCGACCGCAGTCGCTGGAAGGTGCGCCCGTTTCGCGCCCCGCATCACACGGCCTCGGCGGTAGCGCTGGTCGGTGGCGGCAGTCACCCGCGGCCGGGGGAGATCTCGCTGGCCCATCACGGGGTGATGTTTCTGGACGAGCTGCCCGAGTTCGACCGCCGCGTCCTGGAGGTGCTGCGCGAACCGCTGGAGAGCGGCATGATTACTATCTCGCGGGCCACACGCCAGGCTGACTTCCCGGCCCGCTTTCAGCTGATCGCCGCCATGAACCCCTGTCCGTGCGGCTACTACGGCGATGCCAGCGGTCGCTGCCGCTGCACACCCGATCAGGTCGCTCGCTATCGGGCCAAGCTGTCGGGGCCGCTGCTGGATCGCATCGACATGCATGTGGAAGTACCGAGTGTCTCCCTGGACGTACTGCATCAGGAGACTCGGCATCAGGAAGAGTCCAGTGCCCAGGTTCGCGAACGGGTGGAAACCGCCCGCGCCCGGCAAATGGCACGCAACGGTATGGCCAATGCGCGACTGGACAATACCCGGCTGGAACAGGTTTGCCAGCTGGAGGCCGAACCGGCGCGGCTACTGCAAACGGCGATCACCCGGCTGGGCCTGTCGGCCCGGGCCTATCACCGCGTTCTGAAACTGGCGCGAACCATCGCCGATCTCGCCGGGGAGGAGCAGATCAGTGCCGCGCACATCAGCGAGGCGATTGCCTATCGCAAGCTGGATCGACCGTTGCAGCAGATGGCCGAACCCTGAGGCTCAATAGCCGCCGCCGACCTCGCCACCGAGCAGCTGGTTACCTTCCTCGAAGAACAGGTACATCAGCTTGGCCACACTTTCGGGCACAATCACCGTGTGACGGTTGCTGGAGTCGGCCATCGCCTGGCGCAGGCTCTGACGCAGGCTTTCGTCGCCGGTCACATCGAAAATAATGTCGACCTTTTCACCCAGTTTGGCGACCTCCAGCGGATCCTCGTACACGGGAACGCCACTCTGGGAAAAGCCCAGCGCCACCGGCGAGTCGAGATGGCGGTGCGCCACGGCCACGATTTCAACCGGTTTCCCCTTTTCCTGAATGATCTCCAGAAAGGCCTCGGCAAACTGCTGGCCGACATTACCCAGCCCCAGCAGTGCCACTTTGATTGTCTCGCTCATGATGGATAACCTCGTGTCTGTTCTTATTTATTCAATTGTACTGAGGTTATCGACGCCTGCCGCGGGGACTTGACCTTCCGCCGCCCACTGGCGGCAGGTTTCCTCGATAATCTGGCGAACTTCCTCGGGCTTTTCGGTCATGGGCCAGTGGTTGCAGTGCACCGGCACGATATCGCTGTGGGGAATGCGCCCGATCTTCGCCTCCAGCGCGCGATGATCGGTCAGCGAAGTCCCGGTGGAGAGCAGCACCCGCACCGGCTGGGTAATCCGCGTATAGTCGGGCAGCGGGCGGACCACCTCCAGCACATCCTGCAGATAGTTGGCCAGCGGAATAAACTCCAGATCCACCCGCGGGTTGGTATACAGGCGGGCAATCTCCGAAGCCGAGGTTTGCTTGAGCAGTTCGCGGGTTTTGACATCCAGCGCATGCAGATCGCGAATCGGAAACTCCCGCTTGCCCAGGCCCAGTGCGTACCCCAGACGTAATAACCTGACGATCAGCCACAACAACGGTCGCAAGCGGCGTGCCTTGCCCAGCCGCCCATGCAGCAATTCGGGAAAGACCGGATCCAGCAGAATCAGCCCGCCGCACAATGTCGGGTAACGCAGGGCGAAGTCCATGGCGATCTGGGCACCGAGGCTGTGACCGATGATCGCCACGTTTTGCAGACCTTCCTGCCGCAGAACCGCCGCCAGATCCTCGCACCAGTGCTCGCGGTGATAGGTCTTGCGGGTCATCGAATAGCTGTGGCCGCGCAGATCCGGGCGCAACAGATTCCAGTCACGGCGCAGGTCGGTGTTGGCGACAAACTCGCTCCAGCGGCTGTGATTGCTCGCCAGCCCGTGGATCATGACCAGCGTGGGCGCATGCGGCCCCTGGCTGACCAGCTTGTAGCCCAGCCGCATCCCATCGGGGGCGGTAACAAAACGCAGTTCTTCACTCGCCATTGTGAGTCATTTTTATTGGCATTGTGCTGACAGTTTTATCATGCCTATAACCGCTTTGCAGCCGGCGATTGTCGACTATAGTTAGAGAAACCGATTGATGAACAGGAGGCGTCATCATGACCATTTCCCTGCGGCTTCTGGAATACCTGGAGTGGAAAGGCGTGGATTACGAACTGCTCCATCACGCCTTTGTCACCGGCAGCCTGCGCACCGCCGCCAGGGCCCATGTCCCGGGTCGCCAGTTTGCCAAACCCGTCGTGCTCAAAGATGAGCAGGGTTACCTCGTGGCGGTGGTCCCCGCCTCGCACAAGCTGGATCTGGACGAACTCAACCGCGGTCTGAATCGCAGGATGCGTATGGCCACGGAAAAAGAGATCGCGGATCTCTTCGACGACTGCTCCAAAGGCGCCATTCCTCCCATCGCCGAAGCCTATGGCTTTGATGCGGCGGTGGACGAGACCCTGGAAGCGTCGCCCGATGTCTATTTCGAAGCCGGCGATCACGCCGAATTGGTCCACGTCACCGGCGATGATTTTCGCTACATGATGCACCGCGCCCGGCACGGGCATTTCAGTCATCC
>NZ_JAVLAZ010000083.1:0-5222 GCF_031581315.1 Thiohalophilus sp. | reverse complement strand
AGCCAGGTGGCATTTTCATCGTACTGCGCGAAGAAAGGACGCTGGACCCAGTCGGGGTTACGGGCCTGGATGAAGCGCAGGACAAAGACTTTCTCGCCGTTGATTTCAGTGACCCCCTGGATCTCCACCTTGCCGGGGCCGGCGCTCATGGAGGGGCCGCGCGCGGTACGACCCAGGCCGGAGACCTGTTGCATCGCCTCGCGGTAGATCGCCCAGGCGCGGGCCAGTGGCACCTCGAAGTACTGCTTCGCCCCGGTGTCGCGCTCGACGAACATGTAATAGGGCACCACGCCCAGCCGGACCTGTTCGCGCCACATATCGGCCCAGATCTGCGGGTCGTCATTGATATGCCGCAGCAAGGGCGCCTGGGTGCGGATCACCGTGCCGGTATCACGTATGCGGCGGATCGCCTCGCGTGCGATGTCTGTATCCATCTCCTGCCAGTGATTGAAGTGCGCCATCAGGGCCACATGTTTACCCGCCCGGGTCAGCCGCGACAACAGTTCCAGCAACTCATCGGCATCTTCGTCGGTAACATAGCGCTGCGGCCAGAAAGTCAGTGACTTGGTGCCGATACGGATGGTCTGAATGTGATCGAACTGCGGCTGCATCAGCGGCTCGAGATAGTTCACCAGATGCTGGGTTTTCATCACCATGGGATCACCCCCGGTGACCAGCAGATCACTGATGTTTTGATGCTGCTTCAGATAGGCATGCAGGTGATCGGCTTCTTTGGCCGAGAAGCGCAGTTCCTTGTCGCCGATAAACTGCGCCCAGCGGAAACAAAAAGAACAATAGGAATGGCAGACCTGGCCCTGGCTGGGGAAAAACAGAAGCGTCTCGCGATATTTGTGCTGGATGCCGTCCAGAGTCTGCTCATCCAGTTGCGGGACATTCAGCAACTGCTGGCCGGCCGGATGGGGATTGAGTCCAGCCCGTATCGTATTGGCCACGGCCTGAATTTGTGCCCGATCTTCGCTGCGCACCGCCTCGGCCATGCGCTGGAAATCGGCTTCAGCAAGCATGCCACGCTGCGGGAAGGTCAGCTGAAAAACCGGATCGGCCGGGATATTGTTCCAGTCGATCAGCTCGTCGATCACATACTGATTGACACGAAACGGCAGCACGCTGGCAACCACGCGCATTTCGAAGCGCTGCTGTTCGGTCAGTTTTTTCAACGGTGCGATCTTGTCCAGGTGCCGCTCGGTATACACCAGAAAGCGGCGTGGCTCGAACGGCTCTTCGGCAAACGCCCGCTCTTCGGGCAGTGGCATTACGCTGGTCATTTCAGTCTCCAGAATCCGGACAGCCTGCTCGTCGCAAAGACACGACCGCCCCGCGGGGCGGGGCAGACATAAGGGGACGAAGAGCGGATTGTGCGCCGGCAGTGTTGCCGACCTGCAGACAGGCTGACTTTAATACAAACAGTTTTACATCCTAACACGCCCGGCCTTTTGGAACAATGAAGGCATAGGGAAATAACCTATATTAAACAATAACTTGCATCACTCGACGGTATCCGTGCGCTGCGCTATCCGGGCCCGAATGTCAATATCGACCGCGCCGACCGCCCCCACTACAATGTCCGCTCAGCAGGAGTTGTCAGCGTTCATGTCCACGATTCTCAATCCCCGACAAAACCAGGCCGTGCGCCACATCGACGGACCGTGCCTGGTGCTGGCCGGGGCCGGCAGTGGCAAGACCCGGGTTATCACCCACAAGATCGCCTATCTGATCCAGGGCTGCGCCATCGATGCGCGCCATATCGCCGCGGTCACCTTCACCAACAAGGCAGCGCGGGAGATGAAAGAGCGAGTCGGCAAGCTGCTGCGCGGCGATGCCGGCAAGGGGCTGCGGGTCTCCACCTTCCATACCCTGGGACTGGATATTCTGCGTCGCGAATACAAGGCGCTGGAGTACAAAGCCGGCTTTTCCATTTACGACAGCGCTGACAGTACCCATCTGCTCAAGGAGCTGATGAAGCGCTCCTTCGGCGATGACGGTGGCCAGGCCGAACGCATGTTGTGGCAGATTTCCCGCTGGAAAAGCGAGTTCATCCTGCCCGAACAGGCGCTGCAGCTGGCGGATGGCGATGCGAATAAAACGGCGGCGGCCCTGCTGTACGAACAGTACCGTCATTACCTGAAGACCTACAACGCGGTCGACTTCGACGATCTGATCATGCTGCCGGTGATCCTGTTTCGCGAACACCCCGAGATACTCGAGCGCTGGCAGAACCGCATTCGCCATCTGCTGGTGGACGAATACCAGGATACCAACTCCACCCAGTACGAACTGGTCAAGCAACTGTGCGGCGTGCGCGGCAATCTGACCGTGGTCGGCGACGACGATCAGTCCATCTATGCCTGGCGCGGCGCCCAGCCGGAGAACCTGTCGCTGTTGCAGCAGGACTATCCCAACCTGAAGGTGATCAAGCTGGAGCAGAACTACCGCTCCACCGGCTGCATTCTCAAGGCCGCCAATCGGCTGATCGCCAGCAACCCGCATATCTTCGAAAAGCGGTTATGGAGCGAGCTGGGTTACGGCGATCCGATCCGGGTGATTCGCACCCGCCACGATCAGCACGAGGCGGAGCAGGTGGTCTCGGAGATCATGCATCACATGTTCGTACAGCGTACGCAGTATGCCGATTACGCCATTCTCTATCGCGGCAACCACCAGTCGCGGCTGTTCGAACAGGCCTTGCGCGAACACGATATTCCCTATTATCTGAGCGGTGGCACCTCGTTTTTCGCTTATACCGAGATCAAGGACATCATGTCCTATCTCAAGCTGATCACGAATCCGGATGATGACAACGCCTTTCGCCGGATTATCAACACCCCGCGTCGTGAGCTCGGCCCCGCAACGTTAGAGAAGCTGACCGACTACGCCATGAATCGTGGCCACAGCCTGTTCGTGTCTGCCATGGAGTTCGGCCTGAGCCAGGTACTGAGCGATCGGGCCACCGAGAAGCTGCAACGCTTCTGCCACTGGATCCTGGATCTGCAACATCAGGCGGAGGGTGACGCCCCCGCCTCGGTGGTCAAACGACTCATCGTCGATATCGACTACGAGCGCTATCTGCTGGATAACAGCCGCGACGAGATCATCGCCGAGCGCAAGCTGGAAAACGTCAACGAACTGGCCAACTGGTTCGAACGCCTGGCCAAGGCCAATCCGGACGCCTCACTTAATGAACTGGTGACGAAACTGACACTGCTCGACACGCTGGATCGCAATGAGGAAGACGAACGCGGCAACCGGGTGCACCTGATGACGTTGCATGCCGCCAAGGGGCTGGAGTTTCCCCATGTCTATCTGGTGGGCATGGAGGAGATGCTGCTGCCCCATCGCAGCAGTATCGAGGAGGAGAGCCTGGAAGAGGAGCGCCGCCTCGCCTATGTCGGCATCACCCGTGCCCAGAAAACCCTGACCTTCACCTACGCCAACCAGCGCAAGCGCCACGGCGAAATGCAGGAGTGCAGCCCGAGCCGGTTTATCGACGAGTTACCGGACGAGGATCTCAAATGGTCCGGCGAAGGCGTGGAGATGGATCCCGAAGAGCGTCAGCAGCGCGGCCAGGCGCATCTGGCCAACCTGCGCAGCATGCTACTTACAGGGACGAGTGACGAGTGACAAGGGACGAGTAACGAGAGACGAGGCAAAGAAAAAGCCAGGAAATGCCCGATACCGCGGAGTTTATGCCCGCAGAGTGCTATATCGAGCCTACCTACTCAGTTCTCAAATCAGTAGGGCACGCTTCTGCGTGAAATTATGGGGAGGCGATTGACGTACAGGGATAATGGTATGGACCCACTCCACTTCCAAACCGGCCTCAAGCGGGCCAAAATGGAATTTCTACCAACCATTTAACAGAAGCGGAGTGGATCAATATGAAGATTACAACAATTGGCCTGGATATCGCAAAAGCTGTTTTTCATCTTGTCGCCGTAAATCACACAGGACGGTTTATCAAAAAGAAGCAACTAAAGCGGAAGGCGGTTTTGGCGTATACGGCAAGGCTTGAGGCGTGCACCATCGTTATGGAGGCCTGTGGGGGCGCCAACTACTGGGCAAGAGAATTTATCGCGCAGGGGCACGAGGTCAAGTTAATTGCCCCGCAATATGTGAAGCCTTACCTCAAAGGCAATAAGAATGACTACAATGATGCCGAGGCGATCGCCGAAGCCGCCCAGCGGCCCAACATGCGGTTCGTGCCTATCAAGGGGGTGGAGCAGCAGGATGTACAGAACTTCCACCGTCAGCGCGAGCGTCTTAAAGGGGAGCGTACCGCCCTGGTAAACCAGATTCGGGGACTTTTAGCGGAATATGGACTCGTGATCAACAAAGGCGTTGCGGCGGTCCGCGCCGCGTTACCGGGTATACTGGAAGACGCGGAGAATGGCCTGACACCGCTATCGAGAGAGCTGTTTGCCGAGCTCCTTGAAGAGCTGCGGGCACTGGATGAGCGCTTTAAGCGCTGTGAACAGCGTATCCAGGCGGTTAATCGGGACAATGAGGTGTGTCAACGCCTGGATGAGGTCCTGGGGATTGGCGCCATCACCGCCAGCGCCACCTATGCGGCAGCGGGAAATGGCAAGGATTTCGTGAATGGTCGTCACTTCTCAGCCTGGCTGGGGTTGGTGCCAGGGCAGCATTCGAGTGGTGGCAAACCGGTATTGCTTGGCATCAGTAAACGCGGCAATGCCTACCTGAGAACGCTGTTTATTCATGGCGCCCGAGCGGTCTTACGGCATTCGGCGCAGAAAGAGGATCGCTTCAGCCGATGGGCTCAAGCTGTCCTGGCACGCCGGGGGCACAATCGAGCTTGTGTCGCCGTCGCCAACAAGATGGCCCGGATCGCCTGGGTAGTGATGGCCAAGGGTGAGCGCTATCGCACGGCCACAGCGGCCTGAGCGTGAAAGGCACACCGGGCATAAGCGCACTTTAGCGTCTGCCTATTGAGCAAGAGAAAGACCCTTTACTTCAGTTGCAAAAGACAAGTTGATAGGATGGTGAGACAGGTCAGACCGGCTCATTCAAAACCTTTTTAGTACACGGGCCACCGCGAAGGCCGTAGGGATGATGAGGAGGATGAGCGCAGATAACCATCGGGGCCAGGAAGCAAAAATCTTCCACAAACAGGCCGGATATATGAGAGCAATGATTTTCTCTCACATCAGTGATCAAATGTCTTGCAAACGGAGTGGGTCCATATA
>NZ_JAVLAZ010000082.1:8659-10602 GCF_031581315.1 Thiohalophilus sp. | reverse complement strand
AAATGGCGGCGGCTGACTTCCAGCTGATGTTCGCCATGTTGTAGCTGGAGAAATACCCGCCCCTCCCTGTCCTTGCGTAATCCCCGGATAAATTGCCTGGCCACCAGCGCGTTGCGGTGAATGCGGATGAATTGATCCGCAAATTTTTGTTCCAGGGATTTGAGCGGCTCCTCGATCAATACTTCTCCATCGTGATAACAGACGGTCACGTATTTGTGTTCAGCCAGGAAATAAAGCACATCGCTGATCGGTACCAGGCGCACGCCGCCCTGTACCCGGGCACTGATATGCAGGGGCGAGGTGTCCTGTTCCTGTTGCAGTTGCGCCAGGGATTGTAGCTGGGCGCGGGTTAACTGGGTGGCGGCCTGCAGGGCCTGTTCCAGTTGTTGTTGTTTGATCGGTTTGAGCAGGTAATCCACCGCATGGCTTTTGAATGCCTGCAGGGCATATTGATCGTACGCGGTGGTAAAAATGATCGCGGGCGGGTTGGGCAGCTTGTTGAGGTGTTCCGCCGCCTCCATCCCGTCCATGCCGGGCATGCGAATATCCAGCAGCACGACATCCGGCTGGTGTTGCTGAACCAGCTCCAGTACCTGCCGGCCATTGGCCGCCTCGCCGATGACCTGCCAGTGGTTCAGCACGTCCAGCAGGGATTGCAGGCGCGAACGGGCCAGCGGTTCGTCATCGGCGATCAGAATTTTCATGCCAGGGCTCATAGGGAAAACTCAAGCAGACTTTATAGTGATGATCCATCTCGTCAAGCGCCAGCCGGGTCGGTCCCTCGAAACCGGCAAACAGACGATCGCGAATATTCTGATGGGCCAGCTGGTTGCCCCGGCCGTGCGCCCGGGCGGGGTTCTCGGGTATCGGGTTGTCGATGGTGATCCGCAATTGATTGTCGACAAGCTCACCGCTGATTTTGATGGTGCCGCCATCGGTGCGTGGTTCAATGCCGTGATAGATCGCGTTTTCGATCAATGGCTGGATGAGCAGTGCCGGCAGCTGTGCATCTTCGGGCAGGGTATCGACCTGCCAGTGAACATCGAGCCGTTCGCCGAGGCGCAGTTTTTCGATCTGCAGATAGCGACGACACAACGCCAGTTCATCGGCCAGGGTAACACGCTGGCGCGCATCGCTCAGCGAGGCGCGAAACAGATCGGCGAGGTTTTCCACCACCTCTTCGGCCTGTTGCGGCTTATGCTGAATGAGGCTGACGATGGTATTCATGCTGTTGAACAGAAAGTGCGGGCGAATCCGGGATTGCAATGCCTGCAGGCGAGCTTCCGATTCGGCGCGGACCTGTCGCCGCCACTGGTGTTGCACATAGAAATAACGCAACAGGGGGCCGGTGATGATGAGTCCGATCAGCAGATTGCGGGCTAAAAATTTGGCGTGCCACAGGGCCTCCATGCCGCCGGGATAATGAATCAGCCAGTAGGCGCCCTCGCTGACCAGGGCAATGACCAGAAGGATCAGCAGATAACTGCCAATTCCCGCCTGCCAGGGGCGCAAACGGCAGAGCTGGCGGCGCAGCAGGCACAGCAGCGCGCAGCTGCTCAGGGCACACCATTGCACAAACAGCGAGATCAGCCCCAGGTGAGCCCAGCGTTCGGTCAGCGGGGTATCCATCGGCGCCAGCGCAATGACAATCGCTGCCAGCTCGGCGATCACCACCACCAGAAACACCATGCGAATGCCGCAAAAATCCGGCAGGAACAGATTATCCTGTTCCGGTTCGGGCGAGCTGGGGCGGGAGGGTTCCGGGGTGGCCGGCATAGTCTGTTCCGGATTGGTCGTGAAAGTTATGTTAACTGAATTAAAGCACAAATTGGGCGATCCCATGCGCGCTCAGGATGAACCCGTTATAATCGACTGCACCGATAAACGAATGGATGATCCGTTATGAGCGATGCCAGTCAGACCGACAAGCCCTGGGCCGGGCG
>NZ_JAVLAZ010000082.1:0-8559 GCF_031581315.1 Thiohalophilus sp. | reverse complement strand
ATCGATCGCGAATTTACCGCCCGCGAACTGGGCTTCGAGGGTGTGGCGGAAAATTCGCTGGATGCAGTGAGCGACCGGGACTTTGCTATCGAGCTGGTCTCCGATGCCTCCCTGCTGATGATGCACCTGTCACGCTTTTCCGAGGAGCTGATCCTCTGGTCATCGGCGCAGTTCGATTTTGTCGATCTGGGGGACAGCTTCTGCACCGGCTCGAGCATTATGCCGCAGAAGAAAAACCCGGATGTTCCCGAACTGGTGCGCGGTAAAACCGGGCGTATCTATGGTCATCTCATGTCCCTGCTGACCCTGATGAAGGGCCAGCCGCTGGCCTATAACAAGGATAACCAGGAAGACAAGGAACCGCTGTTCGACACCATCGACAATCTCAAGGGTTGCCTCAAACTGTATGCCGACATGATGCCGCAGATTCACGTCAAACGGGACAAGCTCTACGAGGCCGCCCGCAGCGGCTTTTCCACGGCCACCGATCTGGCCGATTACCTGGTGCGCAAGGGCGTGGCCTTTCGCGATGCGCACGAGGTCGTCGGCAAGGCGGTGCGTTACGGCGTGGACAACGGCAAGGATCTCTCCGAGATGAGTCTCGATGAGTTGCAGCAGTTTTCCAACGTGATCGAGCCGGATGTGTTCGAGGTGCTGACTCTGGAAGGCTCCGTCGCCGCGCGCAACCACATCGGCGGCACCGCCCCGGAACAGGTCCGCGCCGCCATCATCCGGGTGCGTACCAGAATGGAACAGTAACGAGTTACGAGGGACGAGTGACGAGAAAAAATATTCACCACGAAGACGCGAAGACACGAAGAATGAATCTAACTGTTTCGTGGTTTCTGGTGAGGGGGTAGGCCGGACATAGCAAAGCGGTGTCCGGCAACCCGGAGAAATGCCCGATACCACGGAGTTGATGCCCGCAGGGTGTTCTATCGGGCCTACAGGTTTCCTCGTCCCTTGTAACTCGTCACTCGTCCCTACCCATGAGACATGGGTTCGGCGGGTTGGGGATCGGCGTCGTCGTCGAGCATTTGCCGGGCACGCATCAGCAGCAGGCTCATATCGTCGCCCTTGCGCCATTCGGCAATGCCGAAGCGGGCGGTGATGGTAAAATCGTCGGTGTCGGGTTCGTCAATCGTCAGTTCGGCCAGCTGCTGGCGCAGGTTCTCCACCACGGTACTGGCGTCCTCGGCGTGAATTTCCGGCAGCACCAGCAGGAAGTCGGTTTCATTCAGGCGTCCGACAATGTCGGCCCAGCGCAGCTGATCGCTGAGTAGCTGGCTGAGGGTAACCAGCACCGGCCGGGCATCCTCGCGCTGGTATTGCTGTTTGAAGCGATCCAGACAGTCGAGGCGTAGCAGGATGATGGTAAGGGGTCGGTCGTAGCGGCGACTGCGTGACAGTTGCGGCTCAAGACTGTAATAGAGCCCCTTGCGGTTACGCATGCCGGTTTCGCTATCCACCATGATGACATCATTAAGTTCATCCCTGAGCTGATCGCGTTCCTGCATCAGCCAGTGCAGGGGGGTGATGTCGACAAAATACTGTACCTGGCCGGCGTCATCCGGCAGCGGTTGCTGATGTCCCATCAGCCACAGATCTTCGTGGAGTTCATCGCCGGGCAAATGCAACGTGGTGCTCAGATCGAACAGGGCCGACAGGGGCTCGGGCACTTCATCGATCCGCTTGTTAAGCAGTTGCGTGCAGCGGACTTCACCCAGCATCTCGCCCAGGGCATCGTTCACCCAGCTGACGCGCCCCTGGTTATCCAGCAAAAGAATGCCGGTCGGGCTGCCGCGGACGATCTGCTGGAGCCGGGCGGGGTCGAGTTTGTCGAGCATGTCGATAGGCCTGTTGCGCTGCTGTGGCGAGAGAAGACCTAAGCTACCGCCGCAGCGGCCGATGTGCAAGTGCGTTGCGCAGGTTGGCCGGCCCCGCCGCGCGAAGGGAGAATCGAGCCGGTTTGGGAAATGTGACGTCTGCCCCGGTCCATACTGAAGAAACCACGGCCGGCGCCGATAACCTCAGGGTGATGGAACAGCGCGACCCTATCGAACCAACTCTTGCCGAACTGCCCGATTTTCGGGCTATCCGGACCCGTTTTCAGCGTCTCAACCGGGCCCGGCTGGCGCGTATTAGCGGGGATTTGCGCCCCTTGCAGCAGGAGTTTCTGCAACTGCTGCCGTTGCTGTTTCATATCAACCATCCCCTGCTGCCCGGTTACGTGGACAAGGCGGCCCCGGCGGGGATCCCCGATTATTCGCCGGATGCCATGGCGTTAAGCGCCGCGCGGCGGCTGGCCAAAAGCTTCGAGCTGAAAAAGCGGGCCTATCGGCGTTTCGAGATTCAGGCGCTCTATCTGATGGGCAGTCCCGGCACCATCGCCTATTCCCCGACCAGCGATTTTGATATCTGGGTTTGCCATGATCCGGCGCTGGATCCCGACCAGCTCGAAGCCCTGCAACTCAAGGCCCAGGGCATCGAGCAATGGGCGCGCACGCTGGATATCGAGGCGCACCTGTTTCTGGTCAACCCGGAACGTTTTCGCCAGGGCGAGCACAGCCGGCTGACCCGTGAAAGCAGCGGCAGCATGCAGCATTACCTGTTACTGGAAGAATTCTACCGTACCGGGGTGTTGCTGGCGGGACGGTATCCGTTGTGGTGGCTGGTGCCACCGGAACATGAGCTGGACTACGATGAGTATGTCGAAGACATCAAACGCAAGCGCTATATTCACAGCAAGGATCATATTGATTTCGGCGGCCTGGCGGCCATTCGCGCGGAGGAATTTTACGGCGCCTCGTTGTGGTTGTTGTACAAGGGAATCAATGCCCCCTACAAATCAATCCTCAAGACGTTGTTAATGGAAGCCTATGCCAGCGAGTTTCCCGACATCGATCTGTTGTGCGTCGAATTCAAACGCCGGGTTTACCAGGAAGACGAGCCGGATATCGATGCCCTGGACCCCTATCGTATGATGTTGCACAAGGTCGAGACATATCTTCAACGGCAAGAGGCACCGCAACGGCTTGATCTGGCGCGACGCAGTTTTTATTTCAAGGTTAACGAGAAGCTTTCCGAACCGGACAGTGTGGGTACCCGCTGGCGGCGCGAGCAACTGACCCGGCTGGTCGAACAATGGGGCTGGCCGCACGGTAAAGTGCTGCGCCTGGACCGGCGGGATGAATGGAAGCTTGATAGCGTGATGGACGAGCGCAAACAGATCATTCGCGAATTCACCACCACCTATCGCTTTCTATCGGAATTTACCCGTCAGCAGGGAAATACAACAACCCTGATCAAGGCCGACGATGTGCATATCCTGGGACGCAAGCTGTATGCGGCGTTCGAGCGCAAGGCGGGCAAGATCGAGATCATGTATCGCGGCATCACGCCGGACATGTATGCCAGCCATTTGTCATTTCATCGTTTGTTCAGCGAAGAGGGTGACGAGTACTGGATGGTATTCAACGGGGTGGTTCCCGCCTCGGATCTGGCGGTGACCCGCCCGCTGCGGCGTGCCTACAGCCTGCTGGAGCTGATCGCCTGGTGCTATTTCAATCGCATCTTGCATGCGCGCACGGTAATGGGAATCTATACTGACGACACGGATCTGACCGAAAAAGAGCTGCAACAGGTTGTGGACCGGCTGTGCCGGCTGTTTCCGGATGACGTGCTCAAGGAGTCCTCGATTCATGAATTACGTCAGCCGGCGCGTATCGCAGCAATTGGCACATTTGTGAATGTGGGACTGGATCCTTTCTCCAGCCGGACACGACAGGGTCGTCACCTGACCAGTAACCGCACGGATGCATTGAAATATGGCGGGTTGTTCGAGAATCTTGCCTTGAGCGTCGACCAGGTGATTGTTAACAGCTGGCAGGAAGTGATGACATACCGTTATCTGGGTGTCAGCGGATTGATGAAGTGTTTGCAGGACTATATCAAATGGGCGCCGCCGGCCTCGGGAAAACGGCCGCCACCGATCAATGCATTCAGTTTCTCCTCTTATCGGGGCAGCGCCATCGCCCGGCGGATCGAAAATCTGTTCGCCGGGATTCTGGACTGTTTTTATACTGCAGGGAACGTGGAGCAGATTGAATACGTGCTGGGTATTGAGTCGGCGTACTATGTATTGCGCATCGAAAACGACAGCCTGCAGTATCATAAAGTTGGCGATATGCAGGCATTGTGTCGTTACCTGAGTAATCCACAGGCACATTTTCGTCGCCTGGTGTTTGACGAAGAGAGCCTGGCCGACAACGTATTGCCCGTCATCTACCAGAATAACCGACCCGGGATGGTTCAGTGCTTTTATGAGGTGCGAGGTGAACAGGTCGCGGTGTATATCCTGGATGAGCGGGGTTCACTGACCGTGCAGAACAAACCGTTTTATGACGTGGTTGGCCTGATCAGACACTACCAGGAGTTCTTTGATTCCATCCAGGAGCGGCAGCTGTTACTCGGCCAGGAAGCGTTCTCCGGGGAAACCGCGATGGCGGAGGTTCAGTTTTACCGTATCGACAGCGGCAACGAGGGGCAGAAAAGCGTTAAACCCCATTCGCTTAACCAGTATGTTAAACCTTCCGGCTATTTGCGGCTGCAGGTTCTGGTCAGTGCCGTCGAGGAGAAACCGGCGTTCTCGGTGTTTTGTGAAGACCGTGAATTCTCCACCCTTGAATATGGCCGGGATCTGTATCGCCAGGTTGCCGCGCATATTCTGGGGTTACGGCACAGTGGTGAGGCGTATCCCATTTATATTACCGATATCGATCTTGCCCCGAACCTGCTGAACGAAACAGGTAACCAGGTTCAGACGGTCCGGTTTCTCGAGTACAAGAAAATGATCGAGGAACGGTTGCTCGCCGAACTGCAGTAAGCGGTTTATTCCCCGCGCATGGACTTCATGATCGACAGCAGGTCCGCCGCCCACTCTTTCAATACCCGGTTGAGTTCGGGTTGATCGGTTTCCAGCAATTGCATCGGGCTGGAAGCGACCAGCAGGGTATCTTCCGCTTCGGCGAAAATGGCGATTTTCAACGGTAGATAAGGAATCAGCTGCGGATATTCATCCGTCATACGGCGGATTTGTTCGGGTTTGCCGTAAAAGACTACCCGATACTTGTCGGTTTGATAACCGAACGTGGTCAGACCGATGTCCACTCGCTGGACCCGGCTGACCGTATAACCGTGCTGTTTGATCACTTCCTGCAGTTGCAGCATGGCTTCCGGGAAGTTCTGGGTGGTGCGCGCCATTTGCAGACGGTCAGCGGCCTGCAACGGTGACAGCAGCAGCATCAGGGCAAACAGCAGGGTGAATCGTTTCATCATCAGAATGTCGCTTCTTCGATAATATTGGAATAGGTTTTTACCATTTCATCGCACAGCCGGTTCAGCTCGGCGTTATTGAACAGATAGGCCAGGCGTTTGGGATTGATCGACATCACTTTTACGCCATCTTCCTGCTCCACCACCGTGACACGGCAGGGCAGAAACAGCCCGACGCGCGGGTCGATCGCCAGTGCCCGATTGACGAGGTCAAAGTTGCAGAAATAGACGATCACCTGATTCGGGTTTTGTTCCGGCTCGGGAAACAGACCATCTTCCAGTGTCTGGGTGCGGATGATACGAAAGTTTCTGCCAACCGCCGCGCGTTCCAGTGCCTTGACCGTTTCTTCGACCGAATAGGGTGAGTCGTAGGCAATGGTCAGCGGTTCGTCATCGGGGTTGCCCACCGGGTTGGGATCGGGTTGATTTTCAAAGCTGCGCACATAGCTGACAATATCGTTGATCTGGGTATCACTCAGTCCCTGTTCGCGGAATGAGGTCATCGGCGTGCCTTCGCGACCGTTAACCACGGCGGCCTTGATCAGCTGATCCGTGGCGGCGGCCAGAAAGCCGTCGTTATTGAGCGCCGGGGCGATGATGGGCAGATCGCGGGGACGTGAAAAAGTGACACCGGTGCCTTCGCCGCCCTCGCCCTGACTGCCGTGGCAACTGGCGCAGTGTTGTGCGTAAAGGGCCTTGCCCCGTTGCGGGTTGCCGTCGATATGGCCGTTGGCCGGGATGACCGGTTTACCCGGTGCCCAGCTGCGCAGGTGTTCGACAAGGGCGTCGACCTCGGCCTCGCCGAGTTCGGAAAACGCCGGCATAACCCGACCGGGCCGGCCGTGTTGAATGGTCAGTTTCAGGAATTCATCGCTGACGCCGTACTGAAATGCCGCGAGATTGAGAGGCACGCCAACCCCGCCGGCGCCGTTGTCACCGTGACAGGCCGCGCAGTGCTGCGCATACAGTTGCGCGCCATCGGGCTCTGCGACGGCGTCTGAAGTCGGTTCCTGGCAACCGGCCAGGGCAATTGACAGCAGGCCAAATAGCAGCACAATGCGCATGCCGATTCCTTTATTAGATGACGGATTCATTAGCAGTAACTGTATTACTTATATAGAATCGGGTTGTTGATGCAGATCAAACGCATCGGAATTTCTAATCTGTGGTGTCGCTCATGATAAAGCCTTTTGCCGAAGCCTGTGAAGAAAACAAGCGCCCGATTCTCGCGGTGCTGGAACAGCAGTTCGCCGATTGCCGGACTATTCTGGAAATCGGCAGCGGCACCGGTCAGCACGCGGTCTTTTTTGCCGAACACTTGCCGCACCTGCACTGGCAACCCAGCGATATGGCGGAAAACCTGCCGGGCATTGGACTGTGGCTCGCGGAGACCCAGAGTGACAACCTTGCAGAGCCGATTGTGCTGGATATGCGTAAACCCGACTGGCCTCGAGAAACCTTCGATGGCATCTTCAGTGCCAATACCGTGCATATCATGAGCTGGCCCGCGGTGGAAACGTTGTTTCTGGGTGTGGGGGACGTGCTGGCAAGCGGCGGCCGCTTCTGTCTCTACGGGCCGTTCAAATATAATGGCGTGCATACCAGTGAAAACAACGCACGATTTGACGTGGGCTTACGGCAACGCAATCCGGTCAGTGGCGTACGTGATCGGAACGATCTTCAGCAACTCGCCGAGGCCGGGGGGTTGTCGCTGATCGACGATATCGAAATGCCGGTGAATAACCGGGTGCTGGTCTGGCAGAAGCAGTGACGAGGTACGAGGTACGAGTGACGAGGCTAAAAAGCACCGCAATGTAGAATTTCGGCCACCGTGCTTACAAGGCTCTTCTCTGGGGTTCTGGAAGAAACGCGGAGGACGCAAAGACGCAGAGGACGCAAAGTAAATAGGGTATGGGCATGTTTACAAAGAGGTTGTTACGTCGCAGCGACAACTCAGTGTAATACCTGCAAGTGATATTTATAAAAGATATCTCCGCGTTCTTTGCGTCTTTGCGTCCTCCGCGTTATTTTCCAGAGCGTCGGATAAAAGGACTGAAGGTTCGGCCAGACAAGTCAGGAGAGCGTATTTCTGAGCCAGGCCGCGATATCGCCGATTTCGTCGAGTGCGACCTGATGTTGTATCGGATAGGTGTGCCAGTCGACGCTGTAGCCTGCCTGTTCCAGAAAATAGCGTGAATCCTCGGCCAGCCACAGGGGCACGATGGGATCACTTTTACCGTGGGCCATGAAAATGGGGACCGTCTGGTTGATTGGTGTTCGCTCTTGCTCAAAGGTGGCAGCCAGCGGCAGGTAGGTGGACAGAGCAAGGATGCCGCCCAGCGGCTCGCCATGGCGCAGTCCGCTATGCAGGGCAATGGCGCCGCCCTGGGAAAAGCCGGCCAGAATCAGCCGACGACTGGCGATGCCGCGCTCGCGTTCGCGGCGGATCAGGGCCTCGAGCATCGCCTGCGAGGCGTGGATCCCCTCACTGTCCTCTTCCTGCTGGATCTGTGGCGAGCGGATGTCGTACCAGGCGCGCATGGGCATGCCGCCGTTGACGGTGACAGGCTGCACCGGGGCGTGGGGAAGAACAAAACGCACGTCATCCAGCCCCAGTTCCGGTACTAGCGGTTCGAAATCATGACCGTCGGCTCCCAGGCCGTGCAACCAGATGACACTATGTGACGCATCGGCCGGACCGACTTCCACGCATTCGGGTAATTGGGACATCAGTTTGTCGCGTGTTGTGAGTGTGTCGCGATTGTACGCACGATAAGTTGCACACGACAACTTGCGACGGGGACGGAGAATACCGGCAGTCGGGACTGTCAGGGTTGTTGAGGTAGTTGTTTCAGTGTTATCGGTGTTCGGTGATGTATTGAACGGCATAGCAATGTCGCACTGAATAAACGTGGCCAATATCCGATCGTCCCCTGTTAGGGTGGAACAAGCGAAGCGGTTCCACCTGAAATCCGGCAAAACCTGGATTCATCGCGTTGCGCCTTGATCCAGGCTACTCAGTAAAATACTGAAATGACTGAAGTCACTGGACAATATTTTTCGGTGTCTTCAGTATTATCGGTTTGCCACACTGGCGGAATAAAAAGTGCGCAAATAAAAAAGGCGAAGGGAGAACCCTTCGCCTTTTGCTTCAAGTTGCGGGTTAACGCTTACTTGATCTGGGTCGTCAGGGAGTCTTTCTCCCCCTTGTTGTCGACCCAGCTG
>NZ_JAVLAZ010000173.1:0-2107 GCF_031581315.1 Thiohalophilus sp. | reverse complement strand
CTGAATGAAACCCGAAGGGGTTCTACAGTGAGCCGGGAGCGACCCTCCGCGAACTCTGCGTTAATTTTGTAACCTGGAAAAGTGACATGCCGTTACGTTTTACCAAAATGCACGGCCTGGGCAACGACTTCGTGGTCATTGACGCCATCCACCAGGAAGTTGACCTCAGCCGCGAGCAGATCCGCCAGCTGGCCGATCGCCGCTTTGGCATCGGCTGCGATCAGCTGTTGCTGGTGGAGCCGCCGCGCGAGCCGGGGGTGGATTTTACCTACCGGATCTTCAACGCCGACGGCGGCGAGGTGGAGCAGTGCGGCAATGGCGCGCGCTGTTTTGCCCGCTTCGTGCGCGACAAGGAACTGATCGATCGCGATACCATCGAGGTCGCCACCGCCGCCGGGCGCATGACCCTGCAGATCGAGGCCGACGGCCAGGTCACGGTCAACATGGGCGTGCCACACTTTGCGCCGGCCGAAATTCCTTTCGAAGCCGATGCGCAGGCCGATCTTTATGACCTGCAAATCGATGGGGAGAGCGTGCGCATCGGCGCCGTCGCCCTGGGCAACCCCCATGCCGTGCTGGAAGTCGCGGAGATCGAGACAGCCCCGGTGGATCGGCTCGGACCGCTGATCGAGGCCCACCCGCGCTTTCCCCGGCGGGTCAATGCCGGCTTCATGCAGGTGTTGGACAACGGCCATATCCGCCTGCGGGTCTATGAACGCGGCGCCGGCGAGACCCTGGCCTGCGGCAGCGGCGCCTGCGCAGCGGTGGTCGTGGGTCGCCAACTGGGCCGACTTGGTGATAAGGTTGAGGTGACCCTGCCGGGGGGGACCCTGCTGATCCACTGGCCGGGCGCGGGCTCGCCGGTGCTGATGACCGGTCCGGCCACAACGGTATTTGAAGGTCATATCGAAGTACGAGGATAATCAGGCGCCATGAGCAATCGTCAGGAAAACCCGATCACGGTGGACAAGGAATTCGAACGCGAGATTGTCAGCTATTTACGTGACAACCCTGACTTCTTCGAACGTCACCTCGATTTGCTGGCCGACATGCTCCTGCCCCACCAGCCCCAGGGCGCGGTCTCCCTGATCGAGCGCCAGGTCTCGGTGCTGCGGGATCAGAAACAGGAACTCAAGCAACGCCTGCAACAACTGACCGAATATGCCCGGCAGAACGAGGATCTGAGTAGCCGCCTCAACAAGCTGATTCTGGATCTGCTCGATGCCGATGATTTCGAGACGCTGCTGACCCTGATCCAGCAGCGTCTCAAGTCCGACTTCGAGGCCGATGCGGTGGTCATCCGACTGTTCAATTCCGGCGCACCGGTGCTCAAGGCCCACCCCGATCTGATGGACTGGAGCGAGCCCGCGCTGGGCGCGTTCGAGAAAGTCATCAACGGCCGCAAACCCGTCTGCGGCAGCCTCAAGCCGGGGCAACTGGATGCCCTGTTCAACGACTATGCCGACGTGGTGCGCTCCGCCGCGCTTATTCCCCTGGTGGAAAGCGAGTCCAGCAAACAGTGCGTCGGCTTGCTGGCGATCGGCAGTCAGGATCCGCAACGCTTTCGCGCTAACATGGGAACTTTGTTCCTCTCCCATCTCAGCCACGTACTCACCCGGATTCTCAAGTTACACCTTGGCTCATGACCCCCGCCGCCCTGCAGGCCATTGATGATTATCTGGCCCGACTGCAAACCGAACGCCAGCTCTCCCCGCACACCCTGAACAACTACCGCCGCGATCTGAAACAGCTCAGTGCCTTTTGCCTCGAGCAGGATCTGACCGAGTGGACCCAGCTGGACAGCCAGCATATTCGACACTATGTGGCGCAGCGCCATCGCCGGGGGCTGGCCGCCAAAAGTCTGCAGCGAGAACTGTCCGCCCTGCGGGGGTTTTTCGATTTTCTGATCCGCGAAGGCCAGCTGCCGGGCAATCCGGCGCGCGATGTGCAGGCACCCCGGGTCAAACGCAAACTGCCCCGGACGCTGGACGTGGACAAAACCGCTGCGCTGCTGGATGAAACCGAGGCCGATACCCATGATCCCCTGTGGGCCCGCGACCGGGCCATTCTGGAACTGTTTTATTCCTCGGGACTGCGCCTGAGTGAA
>NZ_JAVLAZ010000081.1:1809-10883 GCF_031581315.1 Thiohalophilus sp. | reverse complement strand
AGCGCCCCTACTTTCCGCAAAAGGAGATGCTCGCCTTTCATCACCGGGCACAGCGGGCCGAATTCCTGCTGGGGGATTTTGAACAGACCATGCGACAGGCCAGAGCGGGCGATGTCATCTATTGCGATCCGCCCTACGTACCGCTGTCGACCTCCGCCAACTTCACCACCTATAGCGCCGGCGGCTTCAGTCTGGACGATCAGCAACACCTGGCCGATCTGGCACAAGGCTGCGCGGAACGAAATATCCCTGTTTTAATCTCCAATCACAATACCGCCTACACCCGAAAAATCTATCAACAGGCCGATAAAAACAAACGCTTCAAGGTACAGCGCTATATCAGCTGCAACGGGAAAAAGCGCAACAGCGCGGGCGAGATTCTGGCGCTGTTCAAATAACGGTTCAGGGCGATAGCGGAACGATGTGATCACCCTGGTGACGATAAAGCTGCCAGTCATTGGTGCCGTTGCGACAGGCACCGAAGCGAAACGGCACGTTGCGGGCATCCCCCAGAATAAAACGATGATCCTGGAACCAGGCACACAACCCCTGCTCCCGCTGCTCGATACGATAGAGGGCGGGGAACAACATGAAATCCCGAATATGCTTCAGCACGGCCTGGTGCCAGACATTCCGCGCCAGATCATGCGCCGCACCTTCACCATAACGGGGTAACGTCTCCCAGTTCAGCCGGTTCAACGGTCGATAGATAGCGTTAATGCGCTCGAACATGCCGGCCTGCTTCTCTGGCGTGGGAATGACCTGTTGGCGATGCAGATTCACATAACTCACGTGATACTGTTGGGGCTGTTCGATCACGATCTTCCAGTTAAATGGCGACAAAGGTTGCGGCAGGGCATGCACTTCGGACTGTTCCAGCCCCTGCTGCTGTACATACTCCCGACCCAGATCGCGCGCCTGCCAGGCCTGAAAATGCTGCATACCGATATACATCGCCAGCGTGGTCAGGCCAACCAGTGCCACCTGTTGGCCCTGTCTGCGCCAGATCCACGCCACCAGCAAGGCCAGAATAATGATCCCGCTGAACCAGAAATCGATAATAAAGGTTGAAGGCAGGGAGAACTTGGCGTGGCTAAATGGCGCCAGGATCATGGTACCGAAAGAGGTGATCACATCACCGAAGATATGAATCCCCAGGCTCATGGCACACACGGCATAGAATGCCCTCCAGTGATACTGGCCGCGCCACAGCAGGACAAACAACAGTGATAACAGGCCGGCCCACAATGGCAACATCAAAACCGAATGCGTGATTCCCCGATGGTATTTGAGATAACTCAACGGCCCGTCGATCAGCCGCACGAGAAAATCACCGTCGGGGAAAATACCGGCCAGAAACCCGGCCGTCAGACGGCTGCGCAGTGACAGGACCCGTCCTGTCGCGATGGCCTCCCGATCCGGGGTTTCGGAGGCCGTGGCCCGCGCCAGCAGGACGCTGCTCAGGCCATGTGTCAATGTGTCCATCTGATGTTTATCACTTAATAATCATTAACTTACAACCAGGCACTGAAAATCCGTGCCTGCGTCACACATTCAAAGCGGGATTAAAGCCACCCCGCTGCGCTGCCGATGTATACCTCAAGAAGATGAGGCCACAGGGCTTCACCAGTGTCGGACAAACCGGGTATTTTGTTAAATGGCCAAAGCACGAATCAATCGTCAGGGAACACTCCTGATTCTCGAAAAAGACGTGCACACCGCTTATCTGCTGGACTATCTGTTGAGCCGCGAAGGTTATAACGTCGTCAGCACCACCAACTGCGAAATCGCCTCCCGCCTGCTGGCCAAAATGCCACCGGCTGAACTCATCTTTCTGGATGTCGCCTATGTCAGCGACGGTCAGTGCCAGTTCATGGAAACGCTGCGCAACATGCCCGGCTGGCGCAGCACGCCGGTCCTGCTCCTGGCGGAGCACTATACCATGGAACATGTCAGTGACGGCCTGAAGGCCGGGGCCGATGATTATATCGTCCAGCCATTCAACCACGCCGAACTGCTCACCCAGATCAAGCGCTACTCGCTCAAACTCCATCGCGCCTGATACCAGGGCGTAATTCGCCCCGGTATCAGGCGCGAGTTACGAGGGACGAGTTACGAGGGCCGAGGAAAAGCGTTTGCAGGCTTACGACAGGATCATGGCAAGGCGTCCTGGAAACATCTCACCTATTCACAGCATTGCTGTTCCTCGTCGCTCGTACCTCGTCACTCGTCCCTATTCTGTCAGACTTCACTATCGCTCGGCACGACGTTGAGGACTTCCTCCATGGTGGTCAGTCCCTGGGCGATTTTCTGGGCGCCGGAGATGCGCAGTTTGATCATGCCTTCGTTGATTGCCGTGCGCCGGATCTCCGCGGCATCACTGTCCGGGCCAAGCTGGGCGCGGATGGCGGGGCTCATGCGCAGCATTTCGTAAATCCCGATCCGTCCCATGTAGCCAGTGTTGCGGCATTCGTCGCAGCCGACCGGCCCGTAGAAGGTCGGCTCGCCGCTCATTTTCCACGGCCGGGTCAGGGCCTGCCACAGATCCGGATCCACGTCAGTGGGTGCCTTGCAGTGTGGACAGAGGGTCCGTACCAGTCGCTGGGCGAGCACGCCCAGCAAGGTGGCGTTGATCAGATAGGAAGGCACCCCGATCTCACGCAGACGGGTCACGGCGGAGGACGAATCGTTGGTATGCAGGGTGGAGAGCACCAGATGACCGGTCAACGCCGCCTGGATCGCCATCTCGGCGGTTTCCTTGTCGCGAATCTCACCGACCATGATGATATCGGGATCCTGACGCAGCAGGGTGCGCACCCCGCTGGCAAAGTCGAGCCCGATGTTGTGTTGCACCTGCATCTGATTGAACGCCGGCTCGACCATTTCGATCGGATCTTCCACCGTGCAGACATTGACCTCGGGCTGGGCCAGTTGCTTGAGCGTGGAATAGAGCGTGGTGGTCTTGCCCGAACCGGTCGGACCGGTGACCAGAATAATCCCGTTGGGCTGATTCACCATCTGGTTCCAGCCGGTAATTTCCTTCGCGGAGAAACCCAGCGCGGCGAAATCCTTGACCAGTACATCCGGGTTGAAAATCCGCAACACCAGTTTTTCACCGAAGGCGGTCGGCATGGTCGACAGACGCAGTTCGATCTCGCCGCCTTCGGGTAACAGGGTTTTGATGCGTCCGTCCTGCGGGCGGCGTTTTTCCACCACATCCATACGTCCCAGTACCTTGATACGGCTGGAAACGGCGGTCATCACCGGCGTAGGCATGTCGTAAACATGATGCATGACACCGTCGATGCGAAAACGGATGTGTCCCTGCTCGCGTCGCGGCTCCATGTGAATATCACTGGCACGCTGATCGAAGGCATATTGCAGCAGCCAGTCAACGATCTGCACCACATCCTTGTCGTTGGCATCCAGGTTGCCCGTCTTGCCCAGCTCCACCAGTTGTTCCAGGTTGCTGACACCGGGAATATTGACCGAATCCTTGTCCGAGGTAGCACGACGAATCGAGTGACTGACCGAATAAAATTCGTTGAGATAACGGGAGATATCCAGTGGGTTGGCGATCACCCGTTCGATCTGCAGGCCGGTGACATGCGCCAGCTCATCTTCCCAGCTGCGAATATCCGGCTCGGCGGTGGCGATAACCGCTTTGTGTTTATCGACCTTGACCGGCAGGATACGATGCTTGCCGGCATAAGCCGACGAGGTCACAGCCGTGACCGCCGTGACATCGACCTTGAGCGGATCGATCCGCATATAGGGTAAACCGGCGCGTTCGGCCAGCCACTGGGTCAACACTTCCAGCGTCAGCTTCTTGCCGGGGCGGGTCAGATCATCCCATTCCTGTTGTGAGATAATCACCAGCGGGTGGATTTCCAGTCGCCCGGTGCGCGCCGGGATCAGAAACTCGTCCGAGGTCTGTTTATCCAGCCGGCCATCTTCCACCAGCGCATGGATCAGTTCATGCAGATTCAGATGCCGATCGACACCCACTTCATGGGATTGCTGCTGCATAGTTGATAAACCTGTTAAAAAGTAACTCTCGCAGAGACGCTGAGCTCGCCAAGAATGACGCAACACAGCGTATTTTTCGCTGCGCCTTTGCACCCACAAAACGGGCATAAACGTCTCTGCGAGAGAATAATGTTAGTTTCCCACACGGTTCACACCTATGTAGGTCACGCTGGCGTTAACCTGCGTGACATTCGGCCGATACGAGGAGTGTCAGGTAGCGCATTCGCGCAACCTGACCTACATCAAAATCGGGTTGTTAAATATTGACTCTCGCAGAGACGCAGAGCTCGCCAGGGGTGACGCAACACAGCGTGTTTTTGCTGCGCCTTTGCGTCTCTGCTAGAGATAAATGTTATTTTCCCGCGCGGATCAGCCCGCCCATGCCGGCCTCTTCGAGTTGCTCGTTGAGGTAATGGCGAATCTCGTGCACGTTTTCCATCACCAGCACTTCGCTGAGGATCTCCGAGGCACGCTCGCGACTCAGGTTACGTATCACCCATTTCACGCGCAACAGACTGGAGACACTCATGCTCAGGCTGTGAATTCCCATGCCCAGCAACAGGATCGCCGCTGCCGGATCGCCCGCCATTTCACCACAGACACTGACCGGCTTGTCGTGAACCCGGGCACTGTCCACCACTTGTAGTATGGCGCGGATGACCGCCGGGTGCAGGGAATCATACAGTTCGGCAACCCGCGAGTTGTTGCGATCCACCGCCAGCAGGTACTGGGTCAGATCGTTGGTACCAATGGACAGGAAATCGACCCGCTTGGCCAGATTACCGGCCTGGTAGACGGCCGAGGGGACTTCGATCATCACGCCGATCTTGGGCATGCGAATGGCCTGCCCCTCTTCGAGCAACTCTTCATAGGCCTGATGAATCAGACTCAGGCTGTCGATCAGCTCGCTGACGTCGCTGATCATTGGCAACAGGATATTCAGGTTATCCAGCCCGGCGCTGGCCAATAGCATGGCGCGGATCTGCACCAGAAAGATTTCCGGGTGATCCAGGGTGATACGAATACCCCGCCAGCCCAGAAACGGATTTTCCTCTTCAATCGGAAAATAGGGCAGGGCCTTGTCGCCCCCTACATCCAGGGTTCGCAGCACCACCGGCCGCGGCGCAAAGGCTTCCAGTACCTGTCGGTAGTTGGCGCGCTGTTCGTCCTCCCCGGGGAAGCGCTGGCGGATCATGAACGGAAACTCGGTCCGGTACAGACCGATCCCCTCGGCGCCGCTTTCCCGGGTCGGAGTCATATCCGAGATCAAACCGGTATTGGCGTACAGGGGAATATGTTCGCCGTCGAGCGTTTCCGACGGCAGCTCACGCAGGGCTTTGAGCTCCTCGGAAAGTTCGACTTCCTGATCGACCAGTCGGCGATACTCTTCCAGGATGGGATGGGTCGGAGCCACATAGACCCGGCCGCTATAGCCGTCGGCGATCACTTCGGTTCCATCCATGCGCGATACCGGCAGATCGGTGGCCCCCATCACTGCCGGCACCCCCAGCGCCCGGGCCAGGATCGCCACGTGCGAGGTCCGCGAACCGCGCACCGAGATCACCCCGGCCAGCTTCTCCGGCGGCACTTCCGCCAGCATGGCGGCACTGATCTCCTCGCCCACCAGCACGGTCTCATCCGGGTACGCCAATGATTTGAGGGTATCCTGCTGCAGATGCGAGAGAATCCGCCGCCCCAGATCACGCACATCGTCCACCCGCTCGCGCATGTAACTGTCTTCCATCTCGCGGAAGATGCGTTCATGATCCTGGATGGTCTGGCGCAACGCACCCTGGGCCCAGTTGCCCCCTTCGATGCGCTGACGGGTCTGACCGGCCAGACTGTCGCTGTCGAGCATCAGCATATAAACATCGAACAGGGCATGATCCTCGGCCGGTAACTTGTCGACAAACTGGGCCGACAGGTTCTTGATGTCTTTTTTGACGGCTTCCAGCGCGGCATTGAAGGTCTCGACCTCGGCCTCCACGTTGTCGGTACGTCGATCCGGCACCGCGTCGATATCCGCCAGGGTATAAACCACCTTGGCCGTCCCGATCGCTACGCCTGGCGCCCCGGGTTGACCGCCGATCGGGCGACTGTCATGCGGATGGTCCGGTGTCACCTGGCCCAGGATTTCGACCTCGCCGCTGGCCTCGGCATGCGCAATCGCCCCGGCCAGCTGCGCCGCGATGGTGATCAAAAAGGTCACGCTGTTTTCATCGAACTTTTCACTGCCGTGCTGTTGCACGACCAGCACGCCGACCACCTTGCGGTGATGGATGATCGGCACACCGAGAAAGGCGTGATACGGCTCCTCGCCGGATTCGGGGAAATAACAGAAACGGGGATGCTCGGGCGCGTTATCCAGATTGACCGGTTCGGCGCGCTTGGCCACCAGGCCGACCAGGCCGCGCTCCTGACCGAGGCGCACCTTGCCGACACTGCTCTGGTTCAGGCCGTCGGTCGCCTTGAGGACATAGTATTCGTTGTCCTGATCGGTGAGATACACCGAGCAGACATCCACCTGCATGGCCTGTTTGACACGGCGTACGATGATCTCCAGCGCCTGCTCAAGATTGCGCGCCAGATTCACCTCTTCGATTAATCGACGTAAGGTATCAAGCATAAGGGTCCATTCAGTGGGATCAGGGTTTGACCTGTCTCAGGCAGAATAACACAGGGTGATGACGCTGCCGGTATCAGGCAAGCTGGCCGTAAACCAGTTTGCCGCTCACTTTTTTTAATAACGGGCCCAGCTCCGCCAGCGCGCGCCGGTATACCTGGCGCTTGAACGGGACCACTTCGCGCACCGGCTCCGCCGGGGTGACCCAGCGCCAGCAATCGAACTCGGGGGTATCGCTGGCATCCAGACTCACTTTACTCTCCGGCGCGATCAGGCGCAGTAAAAACCAGCGCTGTTTCTGACCAATACAGATCGGTTCGCGGTGATACCGGATCAGTTTTTGCGGCAGGCGATAACGCAGCCAGTGTCGGGTAGCGCCAATCAGCTCCACATCATTTTGTGCCAGACCGATCTCCTCGGCCAGCTCGCGGAACAGTGCCTGCTCCGGCGTTTCATGGCGGTGAATGCCACCCTGGGGAAACTGCCAGGCCTGCTGCCCAATACGCCGGGCCCAGAACAGTTTGCCTTCCGGGTTGCACAGAATAATGCCCACATTGGCTCTGTATCCTTCCGAATCAATCACTTGCCACATCCTTTTAAAGCCCTGCACCAGATTCTTTCACAGCCCCCGGATGCTCGCAAATTTTCCCTTATCAGGCTCGATATTTCTATATATTTCAGCTATTTAAGTACTTCAGCAGCGACTCATATACCCGTCAGTCGCCAGCGCCCCGGCCGCCCGACTCGCCCGGCTGCTTTTCGCCCCGCCGTTTGGGTTATCATGCCCCCTTTTGTGCAAGCGGGAGGAACACGCGTGACCCTGGCAATCTTCGATCTCGACAATACCCTGCTCAACGGCGACAGCGATTATCTGTGGGGCCGCTTTCTGGTACAGCAGGGGCGAGTCGATGGGGAAGCCTACGAGCGGGAAAACCACCGCTTTTACGAGGAATATAAAAGCGGCCAGCTCGATATCCGGGAATTTCTCGCCTTTAGTCTGCGCCCGTTGAGCGAGATACCGCCGCCGGAACTGATCGAATTGCACCGTCAGTTCATGGATGAGGAAATCCGCCCGCGCATTACCCCGGCGGCCCGGGCCCTGCTGGACAAACACCGCGCCCGGGACGATTTTCTGCTGATTATTACCGCCACCAACCGCTTCGTCACCGAACCGATTGCGGAGGAACTGGGCGTCGATGAGCTGCTGGCCACCGATCCCGAGCAGATCGACGGACGCTATACCGGCCAGGTCAGCGGCATTCCCTGTTTTCGCGAAGGCAAGGTCCAGCGGCTGGAACAGTGGCTGAAACAGACCGGCCAGAATCTGGCCGACAGCTGGTTTTACAGCGATTCGCACAACGACCTGCCATTGCTGGAGCGGGTGACTTACCCGGTGGCGGTGGATCCCGACGAGACCCTGACCGATCACGCCAGCGCCCGCGGCTGGCCCATCCTCAGCCTGCGCGAGTAAGCCGCCCTTATGTCCACACGCCATCCATGGGGGCTGTTGCTGGGGCTTGGGGGGCTCTGCCTGATCAGCCTGGGGATTTCCCTGACCAGCGGCAGCGTTGCTCTGGAGACCGCCCAGGTGTGGGGCGCACTCTGGCGCCCGGAGGCGGATCTCGCCAGCCAGCTGGTCTGGGAGCTGCGCCTGCCGCGCAGCCTGGCCGCCCTGACCACCGGCGCCTTGCTGGCAGTCGCCGGTTGCCTGATGCAGGTACTGGTGCGCAACCCGCTCGCCGATCCCTATATATTAGGTATCTCCGGCGGTGCCTCGGTAGCCGCGCTGCTGGCCATGCTGGCGGGGGTGAGCGGTCACTTGCTGACCGGTAGCGCCTTCATCGGAGCACTGGTGGCCATGTTGCTGGTCTTTGTGCTGTCGCGTGGCCAGGGGCAATGGAACAGCAACCGCCTGCTGCTGACCGGCGTGGTTCTGGCCGCCGGCTGGGGGGCGGGCATCGGCTTTATTCTCAGCCTGTCGCCGGACAGCAGCCTGCAACGGATGATGTTCTGGCTGATGGGGGACCTGGGTTTCGCCCGCGCCAATGCCCTGCCCTCGATTGTGCTGGTGGTTGGTCTGCTGGCCAGCCTGTTGCTGGCCCGCCAGCTCAACGTGCTCACGCGTGGCGAACTGGTGGCCGGATCGCTGGGGATTCGCACCGAAACCCTGCACCTGGTCATCTATGTGATCGCCTCGCTGCTGACCGCCACCGCCGTCACCCAGGCCGGCAGCATCGGCTTCGTCGGGCTGGTGGTGCCGCACCTGATCCGGCTGCTCGGCTATCACGATCACCGCATCCTGCTGCCCGCCGCCGCCCTGCTCGGCGCCAGTCTGCTGCTGCTGGCCGATACCGTCGCCCGCACTCTGCTGGCGCCGCAACAGTTACCAGTTGGCATCCTCACCGCCTTTATCGGGGTGCCG
>NZ_JAVLAZ010000081.1:0-1709 GCF_031581315.1 Thiohalophilus sp. | reverse complement strand
AGTGCTGAGTGCTGAGTGCTAAGAACCAAGAACTAACACATCGTTCAGTCGGCGCCCAGCATCTTCAGGTATTGCTTCACCACCACCGCATTATTATGGCGTTCATCGTGTGCGGCGAAGACCAGGGTCAGTTTGCCGCGTTCGGCGATTTGAGCTAGCTGACGCAGCCCGTCACGATGGGCTTTCAGTTCACCGAGATAGGCTTTGCGAAACGCTCCCCACCCCAGATCGCCATCATGAAACGCCTTGCGCAGTGAATCCGACGGCGCCAGCTCCTTCAACCATTCATCGATTTTCAACTCGGCTTTCGAGCGCCCGCGTGGCCAAAGCCGATCCACCAGCACCCGATAACCATCACCGGGTTCGGGAGGTTCGTAAGCGCGCTTCAGGAAAACCGACATAAGAAAGAGAAAGTGTTAGATATATGCGTGTGAACCAGATGCGTAGCACGCACCCAACTAGCAACTAGCCCCTAGCACCTAGCCCCTATTCAGGGCGCATGCCGCTGCTGTGCCGTCACGGCGGCGCGGCGATCTTCCAGCCATTCGAATACGTTGACCCACTGCAGGCGATCTTCCTCGGCCCGTTTGTCCCACAGTTCGTGCACACCAATACCGCGCTCGACGGCATGCACGTAATGCTGGGTATCACGCAGGGTCGCGAGCAGGGGCAGGTGCAGGGTTTTAAGGAAACGTTCCAGGGATTGATAGACCAGCGTGTTCTTTTTGGCCCGGTTGGCGATCACGCCAACCCGCACGCCGGCACTGCGAACCTTGCCGATCAACAGCAGATCCTTGATGAAATGGGTGGCGGCATGAATATCGATGGGCGACGGTAACACCGGCACCAGGATGGTATCGACCCGCTGCACATAGTTAACCAGCTGCTGGCCGCTGACGGCGGCGGGGGCATCCAGTATCACCCGTTCGGTTTCGGGCGGCAGGCGCAACTGCCACGCGCTGGTCTGGCCTCCGCCGGCCCGCTGCCAGGCGCGTACCCCGTGGATGGCCGGCTTGTCCTGCGGCCGCAGGCTGTGCCAGCGCATGCTGGAACCCTGCGGATCGTAGTCCATCAACGCCGCGGCAAAGCCATAGCCGGCATACAGGCTGGCGAGATTGGTGGCAATCGTCGTCTTGCCACAACCGCCCTTGGAGTTGAGGACCAGGATTCGTTGCATCGTCGGCTTCCGTTGCTTGTCTTTTCAGAGTACACCAGCGGTCAGTGATTAACCAGTCAGCGCCACCGTTGGCGGTGTGTTCTGCTTCACGTTTCGCGGGTTAACTTTCCGTTGAACTTTATAAGTTTATATAAGAAATCAACATAAATCATTGTTTTAAAAGTCATCTATATCTTGTGGTTGACACTGCTTCGAATACCCAGATAATGTGCGCACACTTTCAGGTGCCCCAAAAAGTTCGACTGGGGTGAAACGGGAAGCCGGTGAGTCGCTTGCGACGAGCCCGGCGCTGCCCCCGCAACGGTGATTGAGTCAAGGGTCGTCACGACGCCACTGCATGTTCATGTGGGAAGGCGATGGCCCCGGAAGTCCCTTCCACTCATAAGCCCGGAGACCGGCCTGAAAGCGAACAGATGTGTCGCGGAGGGCGACGCCGAAGGCTGTTATTTTTCACCTTCCGAATTCCCCTCTGCGCCACCACACAAAACCACGACGCGGGTGAGCGTCCAACAGGGGAATTCAATATGCAAGT
>NZ_JAVLAZ010000172.1:0-2123 GCF_031581315.1 Thiohalophilus sp. | reverse complement strand
TCCGCAGAAGCATAGACCCCCGAATGATGTGTAACGCCATGAAATTAATGATGGGAGATCAACTCCGCTTGGTCCATCGGCGTGTCTACCTGATGAGCCGCCCCGATAACCACTAGGGCCGCTGCCCGAAGAAGGCAGCGGCCTGGCATTGAAGCGAAAAACGCGGGTTGATGACCGCTCTGCCAAGATGGGGGAAGCATCGGGCCGCGGCGACCCAGGGGACTCGGATGTGGGAAAATCTTGGTCCCGCTAGGAATGCGTAGTGGTCAGGCGATGGTCATGATTGCGTTGCTCGGGAAGGTCGGGGCTATCCCGGGACACTCACGAGCAGACGATTCGGTCGCGTCCTCTATCCTTGGCCAGGTAAAGCGCCTTATCGGCGCGGCGCATCATCGTGTCCGCGGTATCGCCCGGCTCACGTCTCACCAGCCCCGCTGAACAGGTCTGCCCGAAGGGCACGAGCTTGAGCAGACGTTCCAGTACCTTTCGACCCTGTTCGATGTCCGTATCCGGGAAGACGATGACAAATTCCTCGCCACCGAATCGGGCCAGTACGTCGGGTGGGCGCATCTCCTTTTCCCAGGCTTTTACGAGTTCTTGCAAAAGAACGTCTCCAGCCGAGTGTCCACGCGTGTCGTTGAAATCCTTGAAGTGATCAAGATCCAGAAAGGCCAGACTCAGAGGGGCGTTGACGCGCTCGGATCGGGCTATTTCTCGCGCCAGATCATTGCTCAGCTCCCTTCGGTTGGCCGCGCCGGTCAAGGGATCGATCTTGGATAGTCTTTCAAGTGCCTCGGCTTGCTGTTGAGTTTCCTTGAGCAGGCCGCCCATGCGGTGCATGACCAGTAGGAACAGCACAATCGAGGCGAAGGCGGCCACTTTCACGGTCTCCATTTCCGTCCCCGTCTGGAACAGAATCACCATTGGCACGAGAATGGTGGCTATCCCCAGGATGACTATGCGACGTTGCGAGAGTTGCGCGTTCGAGGTCTCGGCGTGAGCCTCGACGGAGGCCGAAGGATGGTGGACTGCAGCGACGAAGAAGGCATAGGACAGCAACCAGAGACTGTCCGTCAATCCGCCTGGGGCGTACCAGCCGACCAGGTTGCCGTGGGCATAGAGCAGATCGGCTGCCAGATAGGACAGGATGCCCGCAAGGAGGAACAGGTTGGCAAGTATCCGGGCCCGTTGCAGGAACACCAGATACAGGATCAACGGAAGCACGATCAGGTCGGCGATCGGATAGGCCGCCGAGATGAGGAACTGACCCAGACTGAGGCTTGGGTCGTTCATGTAGGGGGCAATCAACAAAACCCAGCCCAGCACGGCCGCCGAGGTGCCCACGAGGAGAGCATCGCTCATGGCGCCTTCGCTCTGCCCTTTCTGGCGCTCGAGCTTATAGAGGGCCGCCATAAACAGTGGGTAGACGGCCAGGTAGAAAATATCGGCAACCGACGGGAAGGGCGTCAAACCTTGGAGATCGAGCCAGTACCAGATGCTGTGGCCGAGCGCCGCGAAGGACAATGCGATGGCGATTAGCTTCCAGGCGGCCGGCTGAACCAGTTGTCGGCGATTGTACGCGGCAAACCCGACAGCAAGTGCGGCGATCAGGCTAGTGAGTACGTAAACGATACTGGCCAAGCGCCCATAGGGAAGCGCAACGTAAAATCCGGTCAGTATCACGCAGACGGCGGGCCACCACTGCCAGGCGAATCTCTGTTTGGTCGCGGGGGATTCGCTAAGATCACCCGCCGGCTCTTTTGATCGCATTGTTTTGTCGATAGTCACGTAACGAGACGCGCCCCGCGTGATTAACTTCCCGTGTCGCCCATGGTGCATCGCTGTCCAGAGGAGGGGCGATTTTCACGATAGCAGGATACGGAACCGAGAACACCCCCGAGGCGGTCAAGCCGTAACGGAGGTCTCCATGTCATGGGAATTGACGAAACAGTGGCTATGGAAGGGAGCCTGCTTCTTCCCACACCGTCAATGTCACGCTTGTGCGCGCGACTTGCTGATTTAAACAGTGGTGGGCCCAGCAGGGCGTAAGAGGCTTCTGGGCGAAGCACCGCTTCGCGCCGCTGGAGCGACCGGAATCTGGGATTTCGGGCCGGAATAGTCCG